>JBILYW010000234.1:0-5835 GCA_044377555.1 Pseudomonas sp. | reverse complement strand
CGCGCTTTGAAGAAGAAGGCGTGTTCAACCCGCAAACCGGCAAGGCGTTCCGCCAGGCCATTCTGGCCCGCGGCGGGTCATTGGCGCCGATGGAGTTGTTCAAGGACTTCCGTGGCCGTGAGCCGTCGATCGACGCGCTGTTGCGTCACAGCGGCCTGAGCGAGGATTCGCCAGCATGAGCGATGCACCTGTGAACGTGACCAAAAAACGCTTTATCGCCGGGGCTGTCTGCCCGGCGTGCAGCGAGCCTGACAAGCTGATGATGTGGAACGAAGACGAAGTACCGCACCGCGAGTGCGTGGCCTGCGGTTATTCGGATACGTTGAATGAGCAAGGGCTGTCGGTGCCCAAGGAATTGGGTACGCGGGTGAATATCTCGGCGCTGAAAAAAGCACCGGACCCTAAAGTGCAGGCGGTGCAGTTCTTTCCTAATCCGAAGCTGAAAAAGCCTTAGATCCACTCTGAAACTGTAGGAGCGGGCTTGCTCGCGATGGCAACAACGTGGTTTCAAGACAAACCGCGTCGATTGCATCGCGAGCAAGCCCGCTCCCACAAGGGCAGTGGGCTTAAGCCTTCTGCCACACCTTGGGCTTGAAGAACAATGTCTCGCCCCGCGCCAGGTCGGTCAGGCTGTCATGGTCCTTGACCACTTCAACTTCGATCAGCTCGCTTTGCCCCTCAACCTTCAATGTCACCCGGGTGGTCGCGCCCAATGGGCGGATATCGCGTACCTGCGCGGCATGGTGGTCTTCGAGTTCGTGACGTGACAACGACACTTCGTGCGGGCGGAACAGCACGTGCTGGTCTTCGCCGATGTGCAGGCGGTTGGAATCACCCAGGAAGTGGTACACAAAATCGCTGGCCGGATTTTCGTAAACCTCGCCCGGTGAGCCGATCTGCTCAATCACACCTTTGTTCATCACCACGATGCGGTCGGCGACTTCCATCGCTTCTTCCTGGTCGTGGGTCACGAACACAGACGTCAGGTTGATGTCTTCGTGCAGGCGCGCCAACCAGCGACGCAGCTCCTTGCGCACCTTGGCATCCAGCGCGCCGAAGGGTTCGTCCAGCAGCAGCACTTTAGGTTCCACCGCCAGGGCGCGGGCCAGGGCGATACGCTGGCGCTGACCGCCGGAGAGCTGCTCGGGGTAACGATCCGACAACCAGTCCAGTTGCACCATGTTCAGCAGTTCGTGGACTTTTTCGGCGATGCGGGTTTCGTTCGGGCGTTCTTTTTTCGGCTTCATGCGCAGGCCGAAGGCGACGTTGTCGAACACCGTCATGTGGCGGAACAGCGCGTAATGCTGGAACACGAAACCGACGTTGCGATCGCGCACGTCGTGGCCCGAAACGTCTTCACCGTGGAACACGATGTTGCCTTCGTCCGGGGTTTCGAGGCCTGCGATGATGCGCAGCAAGGTGGTTTTGCCGCAGCCCGAAGGACCGAGCAGAGCCACCAGTTCGCCGCTGTGAATATCCAGGTTGATGCTGTTCAGTGCCTTGAAGGCGTTGAAGTTCTTGCTGACATTACGGACTTCGATCGACATGGTTCATTCCTCCGCGGCGCTGGCGCGCAGGCGGTTAATACGGGATTCGCTCCACTGCTTGAGCAGCAGGATGAAGAGCGCCAGGATCAGCAACAGGGTGGCCACAGCGAAGGCGGCAACGTGGTTGTATTCGTTGTAGAGGATCTCGACGTGCAGCGGCAGGGTGTTGGTGACCCCGCGAATGTGCCCGGAAACCACCGACACCGCACCGAACTCACCCATCGCCCGCGCGGTACACAGCACCACGCCGTAGATCAGGCCCCATTTGATATTGGGCACCGTGACGTGCCAGAACATCTGCCAGCCGTTGGCGCCCAAAAGGCGTGCGGCTTCTTCTTCCTGGGTGCCTTGCTCCTGCATCAGCGGGATCAGCTCACGGGCCACAAACGGCACGGTGACGAAGATGGTCGCCAGCACGATGCCCGGCAGGGCGAAGACGATCTGGATGTCGTGGTCTTGCAACCACGGGCCGAAGAAGCCTTGTGCGCCGAACATCAGCACGTAGACCAGACCGGCGATCACCGGCGATACCGAGAACGGCAGGTCGATCAGGGTCACCAGGATGCTTTTGCCGCGAAAGCTGTATTTGCTCACGCACCAGGCGGCGCTGACGCCGAACACCACGTTAAGCGGCACCGAAATCACCACCGCTATGATGGTCAGCTTGAGGGCCGACAGGGCGTCGGGTTCGAGGATGGCGTCAAAGAACGTACCCACCCCCATCTTCAACCCCTGGGACACGACGATCAGCAGCGGCAGCAACAGGAACAAGGTGAAAAACAACCAGCCGAAGCCGATCAGCAAGCGTCGCGACAGCGGGCTGCCACGGCGGGCGGCGTTGGCTACGGATGAGGCGCTCTGTGTTGAACTGGACATGGTCAGGCCTCCTTCACGGTTTTTCGATGCGCCGCTGAATCAAGTTGATGATCAGCAGCAAAATGAAGGAAACCACCAGCATCATCACGCCAATGGCAGTGGCGCCGGTGTAGTCGTACTGGTCCAGCTTGACCATGATCAACAGCGGCAGGATCTCGGTTTTGAACGGCATGTTGCCGGCAATGAAAATCACTGAACCGTACTCGCCGACACCGCGGGCAAAGGCCAGGGCGAAACCGGTCAGCCAGGCGGGCAACAAGGCCGGCACCAGGATGTAGCGGAACACTTGCAGGGGCTTGGCACCCAGGCAGGCGGCGGCTTCTTCGATCTCGCGGGGGATGTCGGCCAGTACCGGCTGCACGGTGCGCACCACAAACGGCAGGGTAACGAAGGTCAGTGCCAGGGTGATGCCCATCGGGGTGTAGGCGATTTTGAAGCCAAGGTCGGCGGCGAACTGGCCGATCCAGCCGTTGGGGGCGTACAGGGCGGTCAGGGCGATACCGGCCACGGCGGTCGGCAGGGCAAACGGCAGGTCGATCATGGCGTCGATGACCTTGCGTCCCGGGAAGGTGTAACGCACCAGAACCCAGGCCAGCACGGTGCCGATGATGCCGTTGATGATGGCGGCGACAAAGGCGGTGCCAAAGCTCAGCTGCAGCGCTGACAACACCCGGGGAGCGGTGATGATGGCCCAGAACTGGTCCCAGGTCAGTTGGGCGGCATGCACGAACATTGCCGCCAGTGGAATGAGCACAATCAGGCTGAGATACACCAAGGTGTAGCCCAGCGTCAGCCCGAAGCCGGGTATGACGGGGGAGATACGACGCGACATAAAAGTCCTTGGGTTAACGCACGAGGCCCGCAACCAATTGCGGGCCTGATGTTCTAGCTTTAAGCGTGGCCCAAAGGCCCGCCCCGCAGGTTATTGCGCCTGGTAGATCTGGTCGAACACGCCACCGTCATTAAAAAATTTCGGCTGCGCAGTCTTCCAGCCACCGAAGTCTTTGTCGATAGTCACAAGTTCCAGTTTCGGAAACTGCTGTGCGTATTTGGCCGCTACTGCCGCGTCACGCGGACGGTAGAAGTTCTTCGCCGCGATTTCCTGACCGGCCGGGCTGTAAAGGTGCTCGAGGTACGCTTTGGCGATTTCAGTGTTGCCTTTTTTCTCGGCGTTTTTATCGACTACAGCCACCGGAGGCTCGGCCAGAATTGACAGCGAAGGCACGACGATATCGAACTTGTCACCGCCGCCGTCTTCCTTGAGTGCCAGGAACGCTTCGTTTTCCCAGGCCAGCAACACGTCACCCTGACCGTTGTTGACGAAGGTAATGGTCGAACCCCGTGCGCCGGTGTCCAGCACTGGCACGTGTTTGAACAGGCTTCTTACGTATTCTTTGGCTTTTTCTTCGTTACCGCCGTTGGCCTTGAGGCCGTAAGCGTAGGCTGCAAGGAAGTTCCAGCGGGCGCCGCCACTGGTTTTAGGGTTCGGGGTAATCACCGATACACCGTCTTTGGTCAGGTCGCCCCAGTCCTTGATGCCTTTAGGGTTGCCCTTGCGCACCAGGAACACGATGGTCGAGGTGTATGGGGTGCTGGCGTCCGGCAGGCGGGTTTGCCAGTTTTCCGGGAGTGAGCCTTTGTTCAGCTTGGCGATTTCGTCGATGTCACCGGCCAGGGCCAGGGTCACGACGTCTGCGCGCAGGCCGTCGATTACGCCGCGAGCCTGTTTGCCCGAGCCACCGTGGGATTGCTGGATTTTGACGTTGTCACCGGGGTGGCTGGCTTTCCAGAAGTTGGTGAACTCAGTGTTGTAATCCTGGTACAGCTCACGGGTAGGATCGTAGGAAACGTTGAGCAATTCGTAATCTTTTGCCACAGCGGAGCCAGCAAAAATGGCACTGGCCAGCGCGGCCAAAGCGTAACGGCGTAGGGACATAGGTGAGGCTCCAAGCGGGTATTTTTAGTTTTTATAAGCGCCTTCAGGCGAGTGCGCTGTGTGCAAGTCAGCTGCTTTTTTGACTCGGGTTTTGCAGCCGGAATTTCTCTTTGCGTTCGATCTGAACCACTTGAGCGTTATGCACCGTGATTTCAACGGCACCAAAGCGCAGGTCCCGCAGCGCACTCTGGATTTCCCGCAGAATGGTTGCTTCGTCCTGGCCGTCAACGCTACGTAGAGATGCGCTCATGGTGCTGCTCCTGAAAATATGGGGTGCCTGCTGGCGTAGGGCCAATAGTAGTGAGGAGCGGATATTCTTAAAAATACTATTTAAGAATGTTTATATAACTGAAAAGTCATACCGATCCCGCGGCCAGCAAAAACCTGTAGATACTCTGTTGCCGGGCAGATATCCCCAGTGGGAGCGAGCCTGCTCGCGAAGGCCGTTCGCGAGCAGGCTCGCTCCCACAGTTGGACTACACTCCAAATGCCCTATCACGACAGGCTGTTTTATAAAGGTAGGAACTGTCACTGGACAGTCAGCGTCAGTGGGATCACCTTAGAGCAGCTGTCGTCTTTTCCTGCATAGTCTGGAGTCTTTATGTCGTTTACCCCTGAGTTGGTTGCCGAACTGGAAGTCCTTGCACTGTTTGACTTGGAAAGTACCCTTGAGGGCCTGAAAATCCATCAACATGCCGCGCCAGAGAAAGTGGCTGCTGCACGCCGTCTGTATGACAAAAAGCTGATTGATCAGCCCGATGGAGGCTATCTGACCAGCCTGGGCCGTGATGCTGCCCAGAGTGTTCAAGTGCTGCTGACGATTCTCGTCGAATCCACAGAAACCGCCTGATGTCACGCCGCGCCCTCGGGATCTGAGTGTTCAACGATTCCGCGGGCACATTTTTTTAGCCTCGTAAAAAATCTGCTGACGAAAAGCGTTTTCGTCCTAAGCCTTTCATACGGCTGTCTGTAGACTCCTACCTTCTTTTTCTCGCGTGCCGAGCTTGAAATGACGCGCCCTCCTGCAACACCTTCCACGCTGAGCGAGGGAATCGAGCGACAGGTGCTCCAGCAGTTGCGTGGACGGTTTTTGACCGTCAACCAGGGGCGTCTGGCCCGTGCGATGGAAGGCCTGGCGCCACGCCAGCAACGGTTGCTGAGCTTGTTGGCGCTGTTCTTTCATGTGAATCACCCGTTGCTGCCCGGTTATGTGTCGGACTGCACCCCGGCCGGAGTGTCAGGTTATGAACCCGATGCGCCCACGCTCGCGGCAGCGCGGCAGCTGGTCCCCGACTTTTCTTTCGATACGTGCAGCTCCAGCCTGCCGGAGCCGGTGCACGGGCTTTTTTTGATGGGCAGCCTCGGTACCCTGGCCCAGACCGATCAAAGCGACATGGACGTGTGGATTTGCCTCGCCCCGGGGCTGGGCGACATTGCTTTGGCGGCACTGCGCAAAAAATGCCGGCGCCTGGAGGC
>JBILYW010000233.1:0-5837 GCA_044377555.1 Pseudomonas sp. | reverse complement strand
CACATTCGCCATAGTCGAAGACCAGATCAAACAGCCAGACGGGCACCATCGCCTGTTGCAGCAAAAAGGGCACCCGGTCGCCGGTCAGGTTGCCGTAACGAACCCGTTGCAGGTAACGATGGGTGCTGCTGTCGCGGCTTCGCCAGGCATCTGCTGCCGGGCCTGTCAGTGTGTTCAGCGATACATCGTTCTCGGATACATATTCGTACAACACATGCTCGCCATTGACGGCTACCGACTCCTCAAGGTGCCACTCGGCCACCCACACCGCTGTGCCGTTCATGTGTTGCAGACGGGCGTTTTCACTGTGGCCGTACACATGGGCGCTGCCGTCCGCGAGCTGGATCAGCCAGAACGAACCGTTGGTGCCTACATAATGCTCTATGGTGCTAAAGCCGCCTTCGACCCGTGGCCGGTAAGCGGTCACTCGATAGTTATCAGCCAGCCCCCGGCCGCGAAACGCGGAGGTGTCACGGCTGATGATCTGGCCACTGGCATCGCGCTGTGCCAGTAACACATCGCCACTGGGGGAGAGGTAAACCGGCTCGACCATTTTGCCATTGGCGTCGGCCTCGAACTGAGGTGTACCCAGGCTGGTTTGCCGGCTGATCGAGGAACGGTTGATTGACCAGCCCTGACCGAACTCTGTGCGGCCGCCGCCGCTGCTGTAGCTCAGGCCCAGTGCGGGGGCGAAGCCGCGGCCGGGGGTGATGGGCAGGGGGATTTGCAGTGATGCCGCACCGGTCAGACCGACGGCTCCCCAGCCTTTGCCAATACTTTGAATGGCGCCGCCGCCTTTTGGCAGGGAAGGAGGGCTAACGCTGAGTTCTTCCTGGGCCATGATCATGAGCTCCTGCGCAGAAGAGGCAGTGCCGAAGGCCTGGCCAGCCGGCCTGCACGGGGTGTCTGTGTGGCCAGTTCGGGATCAGGGGCAATAAATTGCACGAGTAAGTTGCACGCTTTCATCACGCTTGACCCCGTTTTAATAAAGCCCCGAAGTCTTCACGTTATGACTGTTTCCTGCATCTGTAACCTGTCATATCTGACAGTGGAAAGACGCAGGTATTACGCGTTTTCAGAGGGGGCGACAGGGCTTTCGCCCCTGTAAAGCAGGCGTGTGCGCGGTGAAGCGAAAGAGAGGGGCGGCAAGCCCTGACTCAGCCGTTTGTCGGGCGGAGCGACGAATACGCCTGGAGGGTAAAGCAGGAAGGCACGGCGCTTGTCCGTGCCTGCGGATCAGTTGAACTCGTCGCCTACCGGGTAACGGCTGGCATTGAGGCTTTCCTTGATTTTGCGCAGGTGCGGCTGGAAGTCCACACCCCGGCGCAAGGTCATGCCGGTGGCCAGCACGTCGAGCACCGTGAGCTGAATGATGCGCGAGGTCATCGGCATATAGATGTCGGTGTCTTCGGGCAGCGGGATATTCAGGCTCAACGTACTGGCCTTGGCCAGCGGTGAATTTTCGGCTGTCAGGCCCAGCACCGAGGCGCCGTTGGCCCGCGCAATACGTGCGACCTCAACCAGCTCTCGGGTGCGCCCGGTGTAGGAAATAATCACGAACAGTTCGCCGGTGTGTGCCACGGAGGCGATCATGCGTTGCATCAATACGTCGGCATGGGCGGTGACCGCCAAGTTGAAGCGGAAGAACTTGTGTTGCGCATCCAGCGCCACCGGTGCCGAAGCACCCAGGCCGAAAAAGTGGATTTGCCGAGCCTGGATCAGCAAGTCGACGGCGCGGCTGATAAGGTTCGGGTCCAATGCCTGGCAGGCGCTGTCCAGTGAGGCAATGGCGCTGCCGAAAATCTTTTGGGTGTAGGCTTCGGGATTGTCGTCGGCCTCAACGGCCCGGCTGACATAAGCTGCGCCACTGGCCAGGCTTTGTGCCAGTTGCAGCTTTAGCTCGGGGTAGCCGCTGACGCCGAATGACCGGCAAAAGCGGTTGACCGTGGGTTCGCTGACAGACGCGGCCTGAGCGAGCGCAGCAATGCTGAACCGGGTCGCCTGCTGCGGGTTTTGCAGGATGACTTCTGCCACTTTGCGCTCGGCCTTGTTCAGGTCTTCGAGGCGGCTTTTGATCTGTTCGAGTAAATTTCGCACGCGGTCCATTTATGATCCTTGGGTCAGCGATGCAAGAACCGGACTAAAGCGGTTCTGGAAGGTGGCCTATCCTACTGGTGGCCTGTGATGACCACTAGCAGGAATCTGAATTTTGAGAAAATGTTGTGTTTATTACTACATTTTTCCTTGAGTGATGCCTTGAAAAAAGGTATTTGTAGCTTAACTTGATAAAAGAACAAACATCATGCCTTCGATTACGGTTGAACCGTGCACCTTTGCCTTGTTCGGCGCCCTTGGCGATTTGGCCCTGCGCAAGCTGTTTCCTGCTTTATACCAACTGGACCGCGCCGGTCTGCTCCATGCTGACACGCGCATTCTCGCCCTGGCTCGCGAGCCGGGCGACGCTCTCTCGCATCTGGCGCATATCGACAGCCAGTTGCGCCAGTATGTCGGCGACAAGGAAATCGAAGATGAAGCGGTGACCCGCTTCCTGGCTCGTCTGAGCTATCTGCATGTGGATTTTTTCAAGACTGACGATTATCTGTCCCTGGCACAACTTGCCGGAACAGAGCAGCGCCTGATCGCCTACTTCGCCACGCCTGCGGCAGTTTACGGTGCGATTTGCGAGAACTTGTCCAAAGTCGGCCTGACTGAAAACACCCGTGTAGTGCTGGAAAAACCCATCGGTTCGGACCTCGAGTCTTCGCGCAAGGTCAACGACGCCGTGGCGCAGTTCTTCCCCGAGAACCGCATCTACCGCATCGACCACTACCTGGGCAAAGAAACCGTACAAAACCTGATCGCGCTGCGCTTTGCCAACAGCCTGTTCGAAACCCAGTGGAACCAGCGCTATATCTCCCACGTTGAAATCACCGTGGCCGAGAAAGTGGGCATCGAAGGTCGCTGGGGGTATTTCGACAAGGCCGGCCAGCTGCGCGACATGATTCAGAACCACTTGTTGCAGCTGTTGTGCCTGATCGCAATGGATCCGCCTGCGGACCTGTCGGCCGACAGCATTCGCGACGAGAAGGTAAAAGTGCTCAAGGCACTGGCCCCGATCAGCGCCGAAGGCCTGACCACCCAAGTGGTGCGCGGCCAGTACATCGCCGGTTACAGCGAAGGCCAGTCGGTGCCGGGTTATCTGGAGGAGGAAAACTCCAACACCCAGAGCGACACCGAAACCTTTGTGGCCCTGCGCGCTGATATTCGCAACTGGCGTTGGGCGGGTGTGCCGTTTTACCTGCGCACCGGTAAACGCATGCCACAAAAGCTGTCGCAGATCGTGATCAACTTCAAGGAACCGTCGCACTACATCTTCGCCCCGGAGCAGCGTCTGCAAATCGGCAACAAGCTGATTATTCGCCTGCAGCCGGACGAAGGAATTTCCTTGCGTGTGATGACCAAAGAGCAGGGCCTGGACAAGGGCATGCAACTGCGCAGCGGTCCGTTGCAACTGAATTTTTCCGACACTTATCGCAGTGAGCGGATCCCGGATGCCTACGAGCGTCTGTTACTCGAAGTGATGCGCGGCAACCAGAACCTGTTTGTGCGCAAAGACGAAATTGAAGCGGCATGGAAATGGTGCGACCAGTTGATCGCCGGCTGGAAAAAGTCCGGTGATGCGCCCAAGCCTTACGCGGCGGGCTCCTGGGGACCGATGAGTTCCATTGCATTGATTACGCGGGACGGGAGGTCTTGGTATGGCGATATCTGATGTGAAACTGCCTGAAGGGGTCAACGCGCACACCTTCAAAAACCCGGCGTCATTGGCCGAGGGGCTGGCAGCAAGTGTTGCCGGGCAATTGAATCAAGCCATTGCCCGGCAGGGTGTTGCGACCCTGGTGGTGTCTGGCGGCCGTAGCCCGGTGGCTTTTTTCGAGAGCCTGATCAAGCAGCCTGTCGACTGGTCGAAAGTGGTCGTCAGCCTGGCTGACGAACGCTGGGTGCCGGTGGAGCACGCCGACAGCAATGCTGGCCTGCTCAAGAAGCATCTGCTCAAAGGCCCGGCAGCCAAGGCCCGTTTCGTCGGGTTGTACAACGCAGCGACCACGGTTGAAAAAGCTGCATTGGAGGCCGACCAGGGCCTGGCCGAGTTGCCTCCGATTGACGTGCTGATCCTGGGCATGGGCGATGACGGGCATACCGCGTCGCTGTTCCCCAACAGCCCGAACCTGACCGAAGCGTTGCAACTGGATAACCCGCGCCGTTGCTGGGCAATGCTGGCGCCAACCGTGCCGCATCAACGCCTGAGCATGAGCCGCAGCCTGCTGGCGAGCGCAAGACACAAGGTGCTGTCGATCCAGGGGCAGACCAAATTGAATACCCTCAACGAAGCGCTGGGGGGCACTGATGTTGCCGCCTTGCCGGTTCGTGCCTTTCTGCAACCTACGTTAGAGATTTACTGGTGCCCATGAGCCAAGGATCAGCTGCCATGACAACAACAATTGCGAACGTATCGATGGCGGATAAAGTCGCCCTGATCGACAGCCTCTGTGCCCGTGCCCGGATTCTGCCGGTGATTACCATCGCTCGCGAACAAGACATTCTGCCGCTGGCCGATGCGCTGGCGGCCGGTGGTCTGACGGCCCTGGAAGTGACCCTGCGTTCGGCGTTCGGCCTCAAGGCGATCCGTATCTTGCGCGATCAACGCCCTGAGCTGGTGACCGGCGCAGGCACTGTGCTGGATCGGCATATGCTGGCAGCGGCAGAAGAGGCGGGTTCGCAATTTATCGTGACGCCGGGCATTACCCGTGACTTGTTGCAGGCCAGTGTTGCCAGCGATATCCCGCTGCTGCCGGGTATCAGCAATGCATCCGGGATCATGGAAGGCTACGGGTTGGGCTACCGTCGCTTCAAACTGTTCCCGGCTGAAGTCAGTGGCGGTGTGGCCGCGATCAAGGCATTGGGCGGCCCGTTTGGCGAAGTGAAATTCTGCCCGACAGGCGGTGTCAGCCCGGCGAACATTCGCAGCTACATGGCGTTGAAAAACGTGATGTGTGTGGGCGGTAGCTGGATGCTGGACAGCGAGTGGATCAAGAACGGCGACTGGGCACGAATCCAGGAATGCACCGCCGAGGCACTTGCGCTGCTGGATTGAAGTTTTAGCTCCGGATTTGTTGTGTGTTCTACGGTTTTTGGTGCGCTTGGTCGGCGCACCTTTTTTTTGCCTGCGTATTTGTGTAACTGCTGCTGCGCCACAGATAGTTCAGTCGTGGGAGCGAGCCTGCTCGCGAAGAGCATTCGCGAGCAGGCTCGCTCCCATGGGGTGACAGAGTATTTACCGGGTTATGCGTTAGCCTGTGACAGCTCGCGCAGCGCCCTGACCAACTGATTGATGTGATCCAGCGTCGTCGTAAAACCCACGGTAATCCGGATGCAACTGCCGCACGCCGAGCCATTGCGGGCGACGGTAAACAGGTTGTAGTCCTTGAGCAGACGGTCAACCATCGGCTGCTGATCCTGCAGACGGGTAAAACGCAGCGCCGTAATCGCGCAACGCAGCCGCGGATCATCCTCAATCAACACTTCAATGCCCGGCATTTTGCGCGCCTCACTGACCCACAGATCGCGCAGGTAGTTCAGCCGTGCCCCCTTGGCCCCGGTGCCACCCATCTCCTCATGCTCCTGCAACACTTTGGGCAGGGTCAGCCAGGCCGGGATGTTGACCGTGCCATAGGGCGAGCGGTTGCGGATGTCCGGCTCCGGGTAATGCCGGTCGCCCATGTCGGGGTCTATATCCGCCAGGCGTTGCGGGTCGATATACATAAAGCCCAGGGTCA
>JBILYW010000232.1:0-5841 GCA_044377555.1 Pseudomonas sp. | reverse complement strand
TTGGCGCGCCGTCGTCGGCCGGCAGCGGGCTGCCCGGGGCGACGCTGTTGCCCAGTTCGCTGCTGGTCGGTGGCGTGTCTTCGCTTTTGAACAGCTCGAAGTAGGCGCCAGGCGTACCCGGTGAGGCAATACGGCCGCTCAGGGGGTCGATGCGCAGGCTGAGTATGCCTTCGGGCTCTGCCTGGGTATGAGCAGGTTTGCCTTTGAGGGCGCCGCCCATGTAGGTCATCCAGATCGGCAGGGCGACTGTGCCGCCATATTCGCGACGGCCAAGGCTTTCGGGTTGGTCGAAGCCGGTCCATACGGTGGTCACGTAATCGGCGTTGTAGCCGGAGAACCATGCGTCTTTGGATTCGTTGGTCGTACCGGTTTTACCTGCCAGATCGGTACGGCCCAGCGCCAGTGCGCGGCGCCCGGTACCCAGCTTGATCACGTCCTGCAGCATGCTGGTCAGGATATAAGCGGTGCGTCCATCGACGATGCGTTCGGCCACCGCTTGCGTCTCGACGGTAGGCAGGCCGGGCGCGGCGTTGATGGTGTCGATAGTCAGTGCTGCGGCTTCGGGTGGCACGTCCTTGGCGGCATTTTTAGGCACGCTTGGCGGATTGGCCACGAACAGGGTGTCGCCGTTGCGGCTTTCGATCTTGTCGATCAAATAAGGTGTGATTTTGTAACCGCCATTGGCGAATACGCTCCAGCCGGTGGCAATCTCCATCGGGGTCAGGGTCGCAGTACCCAGGGCCAGCGACAGGTTGCGCGGCAGGTCGTCCTTGTTGAAGCCGAACTTGCTGATGTAGTCGATGGTGCGGTCCACGCCCAGGCTTTGCAGCAGACGGATCGACACCAGGTTGCGCGACTTGTAGAGCGCTTCACGTACACGGATTGGGCCGAGGAAGGTGTTGGTGTCGTTCTTCGGGCGCCAGACCTTGTCCAGATACTCGTCGACAAACACGATCGGAGCGTCGTTCACCAGGGTGGCGGCCGTGTAGCCGTTATCCAGCGCAGCGCTGTAAACGAAAGGCTTGAAGCTCGAGCCGGGTTGGCGTTTGGCCTGCATCGCACGGTTGTAGTTGCTCTGCTCGAATGCGAAGCCCCCTACCAGCGAACGAATGGCGCCGTTGTCCGGGTCCAGCGATACCAGTGCACCTTGCACCGTAGGCACCTGGCTGAACTTGTAGCTGCCATCTGTCTGCGGCTGTACGCGAATCAGATCACCGACCTGTGCGACATCGGAAGGCTGCTTGGGCATCGGGCCCATGCTGTTGGTGTTAAGGAACTTGCGCGCCCATTTCATGGTGTTCCAAGAAACGTGAGCCTCGCCGGTGCGGGTCAGTACGTTGATGCCGTCGTTTTCCACCTGGGTCACGATGGCGGGCTCGAGGCCGCTGATCGGGCGCTGCTTGGCGAGTTCTTGAGTCCACACGGCCAGGGTCTTGCCCGGGAAGCGCGACTCGGGGCCACGATAGCCATGGCGCTGATCGTAAGCAATCAGACCTTCATGCACGGCGGTGTTGGCCAGTTCCTGGAGGTTGCTTGGCACCGTGGTGGTGACGCGGAAACCTTCGGTGTAAGCCTCGCTGCCGTAGCGCCCGACCATTTCGGCGCGAGCCATTTCAGCGATATAAGGCGCGCTCACTTCCGGAGTGGGCACGTGGTAGCTGGCGTTGACGGGCTCTGCGATGGCCGTTTCATAGCTGGCCTGATCGATTTTGCCCAGCTTGTACATACGGCCCAGGATCCAGTCGCGACGCTCTTTGCTGCGCACTGCGTTGGCCAGCGGGTTAAAGCGCGAAGGTGCCTTGGGCAGGCCAGCGATCATTGCCATCTGCGCCAGGCTGAGGTCGCGGATCGACTTGCCGTAGTAAACCTGCGCGGCGGCCTCAATGCCGTAAGCGCGGTTGCCCAAGTAGATCTTGTTCACATACAGCTCAAGGATTTCGTCCTTGGTCAGCTCGCGCTCAATCTCCAGGGCCAACAGGATTTCGTTGGTTTTGCGGGAAAAGCTCCGCTCACTGGATAGGAAATAGTTCTTCGCCACCTGCATGGTGATGGTGCTACCCCCTGATTGTATGTGTCCGCTTTTTACCAGCTGGGTAGCGGCGCGCATCAGGCTACTGGGGTCGACCCCGTAATGATTGGCGAAATTGTCATCTTCTGCAGAGAGCAGGGCATTAATGAAATCGGGGGGAATGTCGGCGAACTTGATCGGTGAACGGCGCATTTCGCCGAACTCTGCGATCAACTTGCCGTCGCTGGTGTAGACCCGCAAAGGAATCTGCAACTGGATGCTTCTCAACGACTCTACGGACGGCAAGCCAGGACTAAGATAGAGAAACGCGCCACTCAACACGAGCAATAGCCCGCAGAACACAGCAACGAATGACCACCCGAAAAACTTCAGCAGACGAATCAAGGCTTTTGGATTTCCAGATTAAGAAATGGTTTGCACGTCAGGGTAGTGCGCAGTTGCGCCGGGTCGACGATACGGAAAAAAACGCCCGGCATTATAAGCATTTTTCGCACATGGGCGTCATGGGCCGCATGTCAGAACAGGTTTTGAACGGAAGTCATTTTTTACCCTCCGTAAGTCACGGATAGCATTAGGGAAATCTACGGTGCCCGGATTATTCAGCAAAACTCGCCATCGATGTGCAGGTGTCGATATCACTGCTCAAGCAATAAAAATCGTCGAATTGAGCCGCTCGCAGCGTGAGTTCAGGCTGCAGGCTTACGCCATCGAGCCGCTGCCGGCAGGGCTTATGAATGATCTGACCTGCTCCGGGGCTGAAAGTGTCATACGGGTATTGCTCAAGGCGCTGGACAAAGCGGGCGTGATGGCACGCGATGCCGTGGTAGCGATGCCCGATGAACTGCTCATCAGTAAAATCCTCGAGGTGGAGACGGGCCTGAGCGAAGCCGATCTTGAGTTGCATGTACGGCTTGAAGCAGAGCAGTACGTCCCTTATGCGCTTGAAGACGTGGCGCTGGATTTCGAGGTTCAGGGCTACTCATCGAACCATGCCGGGCAGGTTGCAGTGCAAATGGTGGCGTGCCGCCAGGAGGCGCTTGAGTGGTATTGCTCGGTCTTGACCGGTGCCGGCCTGATCCCGCGAGTGGTGGAGGTGCAGGCCCACGCTCTGGCGCGCGGGGTTGAGGCATTGGTCCCTGATCTTTCGCAGCAAGAGGCAGTGGCCGTGGTCGATCTCGGGAGTCATATGACCTTGCTGAGCATTGTGCACCAGGGTCAGGTGATCTACTCCCGCGAGCTGCTGTTCGGGCAAGGGACGGCAGGGGAGCAGGGCTTCGAGGAGAGCGTCGTCCAGGGGCTTGAGCAGTTTTTCGAAGCCGGCGCAGCAGGGGCGGTCAGGATGATCGTATTGGCCGGCGCGGGAGCAACGACCCCGGGGTTGAGCCAGAGGTTTGAAGCCCGGCTCGGCACGTCAGTGCGCGTCGCCAATCCCTTTTCAACCATGGACCTTAACCCCGCACTCGACCTTGAAACCTTGCTTTGCGATGCACCCATGCTGTTGACTGCCTGCGGTCTGGCCTTGAGGGGGAGTGATTAATGGCGAGAATCAATTTGTTGCCCTGGCGCGCGTTGTTGCGTGAAAAGCGGCGCAAACGTTTTTTGATTGCGCTGGCCGTTCTGTCTGCAGTGGCAGCTTGCGGGCTGATTGCCGCTGACCAATTTATCGACACCCTGGTAGAGCGTCAGCTGGAGCGCAACGACCTGATCAGAAGTGCCACGTTTCAGCTGGATGGTCGTGCCGAGCAAATCGACCAGTTGAAAGTGAGCCGGGAGCAATTGCTTGAGCGCATGCAAACGATAGATATGTTGCAGAGCAGCCGTTCGAGCAGCGGGATCATTCTGGAGCAATTGGCGCGCAGCTTGCCGGATGGCGTGTATTTCACCGACGTGAAAATGACGGAAGGCACCATCGTGATCACGGGCGTTGCCCAGGCCGGCAATCTGGTCTCGCAACTGATGCGCAATCTGGATGCTTCACACTGGCTGGAAACGCCTGAACTGAACGAAGTCAAAGCTGCTTCTGCCCACGACGGAGGGCATGAACGGCAGTTTCAGATGACAGTGCGCGAAGCCCGGCATGCGCCTGCTGGCGGCCAGCTGTGATGGCCGCAAACTGGCTGGCGAGCTTGCGCAGTGTCGACCTGCGGGAGCTGGACTTCGGGAGCCCGGGGACGTGGTCGCCAAGGCGCAAAATAGCCGTGGCATCGGCCTGGTTGGGCCTGGTGCTGGTGCTGGGGTACTCACTGCTCCTTGAGCCGCAGGTGGCCCGGCTGCAACAGGAGCAGGATGCTCAAGTCGCCCTGAAAACCGGATTTGAGTCCAGGGCCGCCCAGGTTGCAAATCTGGATGCCGAGGAGGCGCAGATGCGCGAACTGCAAGCCACGTTCAGCGCGCTGCTCAAGCAACTGCCTGCTCAGGCAGAGGTCCCCGGTCTGCTTGATGAAGTTTCGCGGTTGGGTATGGCCACTGGTCTGGTGATTGA
Source organism: Pseudomonas sp. (assembly GCA_044377555.1). Lineage (GTDB taxonomy): Bacteria > Pseudomonadota > Gammaproteobacteria > Pseudomonadales > Pseudomonadaceae > Aquipseudomonas. The sequence continues at coordinate 1,330 of JBILYW010000232.1, read as the reverse complement.
GCATATCCAGTGGTTGCCTGAAGTCCTTCAGCCGTTTTATAGCGAATTGCCACTGCAGATGACCCTTGCCGGGGGGTATCACGACCTGGGGCTTTTCGTCAGCGCCCTGGCGAGTTTGCCGCGTATTGTCACCCTGCATGATTTCTCACTGGCGCCGCTCAACGGCGCAGATGGCGGCCAATTACGCATGACGTTGCTGGCCAGAACCTACCGCACCCACGATCAAGGATTGATCCCATGAGTGTTGGCTTTCGACTATTGGGTATTGGATTGCTGGCAGGGTTGGCCGGGTGCGACAGCGCACAGAGTACGGCAGAGCTTCACAGCTACTTGCAGGCCACCCGGGCGCGCCCGGGCAACACCATTCCTCTTGCCCCGACTGTTACGGCTCCTCGTCTATTCACGTATGACGCGATGACGTTGCGCAGCCCTTTTCAGGTTGTACCGGGAGGGCGGGCTGGTAGTTGGCAGGCAAGCCTTGCAGGTGACGGGCAGGACGCTAACCGGGCCAGGCAGTATCTGGAGAGCTTGGACCTTGAGCAAATGGAGATGGTCGGCACCCTGTCCAATGAGCTGGGCGCCAACGCCTTGTTGCGGGCCAATGGTGTTATCCATCGTTTGAAGGTGGGTGATTACCTGGGCCGCAATAATGGCCAGGTCGCTTCGATAGGGGAGGCGCATGTTGAAGTGTTTGAAGTGATTTCTGATGGTCAGGGCGGTTGGCTGGAGAGGTCCCTGACGATCCCTTTAAAACAGCAGTCTTAACGGATATACACCATGAAAAGGATTTTACCGGTCTGCGTACTGGCGCTATGGAGTGCGCTGAATTCGCAGTCAACTCAGGCGTTCGCTCCATCATCAGTCGCAAGCCCGCTGTATGTGGGCGAGAAAATGTCGCTGAACTTTCAGGATGTTGAAGTGCGTGCGGCGTTGCAACTGCTGGCTGATTTCACCGGGTTCAACCTCGTTGTCAGCGATGCAGTGCAGGGTAACGTGACGCTTAACCTGCAGGATGTACCGTGGGACCAGGCGCTGGATCTGGTGCTTGAAAGCAAGGGGCTGGGCAAGCGTCTTGCGGGCAATGTGCTGTCGATCGCGCCCTCTGACGAGATAGCCTCGCGTGAACGCCATGAGCTTGAGGCGCACAATCAACTGGCGGATTTGGCCCCCATGCGTCGAGAGCTGGTGCAGGTCAATTACGCAAAGGCGGCAGATATCGCCAGCTTGTTCCAGTCAGTGGCGGGTATGGACGAGCGAGGCTCGATTTCTGTGGATGAGCGCACCAATAGCATCATTGTCTTGCAGCCCGGTAAGCAGCTTGAAGAGCTAC
>JBILYW010000231.1:0-5844 GCA_044377555.1 Pseudomonas sp. | reverse complement strand
CGATGATAGTCCGCGTGGTGCAGGGGCAGATTATTTCAGCAAGTCCGGTGTATTGAAATTGCTCAGTCGCGGGTCATTCTCTGCGCATTGCCAGGCCCGTGCATTGAGCTGGAGCATGATTTTGCGCGGGCTGCGCTCGCCCGCCTGCCAAGCCGCTTCGAATGCCGGGGCCAGGGCGGTCGGGATCACGCACAGCAGCGGTTCCCAATGCTCGCCGTGGCGCACCATCACCGGCTGCCCGGGGTGTTCGCGGGCGGTGCCAAGCAGGGCGTCGAGCAAGTTGCTGTCGATATTGGGCACATCACAGGGCAATACCAGCAGGTGAGAGTGCCGGGCTGCCGCCAGCCCGGCGCGGATGCCCGCCACAGGCCCGTCAAAATCTTCATTGCCATCACTGACCAGCCGGTCGGCATAGCGTGCGTAGTGTTCGCGGTTGCGATTGCACGAAATGATCAGGTCATCTGTCAGGGGGCGCACAACGCGCTGTGCGAACTCGATCAGCGGTTGGCCCATCCATATCACCAGACCTTTGTCCTGACCGCCCATGCGCTGGCCGCGCCCACCCGCCAGCAGCACAACGGAACATTGAAACACGCTCATAGGGGGGCTCCGTGCAACCAGCTAAAAGTAGGGCTGTGATATAACACCGGGCTGTTTCTTCGACAACTGGACCTCGTCTATGAAAGCCAAGGTTGATGCACCTTTCGTACCTTTGAACATCGCCGTGTTGACCGTCAGTGACACCCGCACCCTGGAAACCGACACCTCGGGTCAGGTCTTTGTCGACCGCCTGAATGTTGCCGGGCACAACCTGGCCGCAAGGGTACTGCTCAAGGATGATCTCTACAAAATCCGCGCCCAGGTCGCGAACTGGATTGCCGATGACGAAGTGCAAGTGGTGCTGATTACCGGTGGCACCGGGTTTACCGCACGCGACAGCACGCCTGAAGCAGTGAGTTGCTTGCTGGATAAACAGGTTGATGGTTTTGGCGAGCTGTTCCGTCAGATCTCGGTGGCCGATATTGGCACTTCGACCGTGCAGTCCCGGGCCCTGGCCGGTTTGGCCAACGGTACGCTGGTGTGCTGCCTGCCGGGCTCGACCAACGCGGTACGTACCGGCTGGGACGGGATTTTGGCCGAGCAGCTGGATTCGCGTCATCGCCCGTGCAATTTCGTCGCCCATCTGAAGCAGGTAGCGGCCTGTGAAACCCGTGGGTAAGCCGGGTCGTACGGGCGAGTTGATGCCGGTTGAAGTGGCGTTGGCGCGTCTGCTGGCGCTGGCTGAAGCTGCTCCGATCCAGGGCACCGAGACGGTGCTCCTGGCCGCGAGTGAAGGCCGGGTGTTGGCCCATGACCTGGTTTCTGGTTTTGACCTGCCGCCATGGCCCAACAGTGCCATGGACGGCTATGCGCTGAACGTGGCCGGCTGGTCTGGCGAGCCGTTAACGGTCAGCCAGCGCATTTTTGCTGGCGCCGCCCCCGAGCCTTTGGTCCCGGGCACTTGTGCGCGGATCTTCACTGGCGCGCCGGTACCGGCGGGTGCGGACTGCGTCGAAATGCAGGAGAACGTCCAGGTTCAGGCTGACGGCCGAGTCATTTTTACCGAAGCCTTGCATGCAGGTCAGAATATTCGTCCTCAAGGGCAGGAAACCACTGTTGGCGAAGTTGTCCTGCCGGCGGGTACCCGCTTGGGGCCGATCGAGCAGGGGCTGGCAGCCTCCTTGGGCTGTGCCGGGCTGCAAGTGGTCCGGCGGGTCAAGGTGGCGGTGTTGTCGACGGGCGACGAGTTGGTCGAGCCGGGGCAGCCGCTGGGGCCGGGGCAAATCTACAACAGCAACCGCGTGTTGCTCTGCAGCTGGTTGAACCGTCTGGGCTGCGAGGTCGTGGACGCGGGTATTTTGCCCGATGACTTGCCTGCGACCCGTCAGCGCCTGGGTGAGCTGGGGGCAGTTGACCTGATTTTGTCCACGGGTGGCGTGTCTGTGGGCGAGGCGGATTTTCTGGGCATTGCGTTGCGCGAAGAAGGCGAGCTGGCCTTGTGGAAACTGGCAATCAAGCCGGGCAAACCCCTGACCTGCGGGCATTTTCGTGGTGTGCCGGTGATTGGCTTGCCGGGCAATCCGGCGTCGACCCTGGTGACTTTCGCGCTGCTTGCACGACCTTACCTGCTGCGCCTTCAGGGTGTACAAGCCGTCGAACCACTGAAATTCCAGGTGCCTGCCGGGTTCGTCTGGCCCAAGCCGGGCAATCGCCGCGAATACCTGCGCGCCCGCTTGGAGCAAGGCCGTGCAGTGATTTACAAAAACCAGAGTTCGGGTGTCTTGCGCAGCGCCGCCTGGGCCGAAGGGCTGGTGGAAGTGCTCGAAGATCGCACGCTGGTTGAGGGCGACTGGGTGGGGTTTATCCCGTTGAGTGAAGTGCTGGGTTAAAAGTGTCGGACCATCTGTGGGAGCGTGCTTGCATCGCGATGCAGGCACCTCGGTGTTTCACTGACACCGCAGCGATGCCATCGCGGGCAAGGCCGGCGCCCACAAGTTTTGTGCCTTGTTCCAAAGGCTTTATGCCACAGGCGCGCGGCCGTACCTGTCGTTCAGGCGCACGATGTCGTCTTCACCCACGTACTCGCCGCTTTGCACTTCAATCATCACCAGATCAACCTGCCCGTCGTTGCTCAGGCGGTGGGGGCTGCCGGGTTTTATAAAGGTGGACTCGTTGGTGGCGAGGGCGAAATCGAGTTCGCCATTGGTCACTTGTGCCGTGCCGCTGACCACGATCCAGTGTTCGCTGCGGTGCTGATGGACCTGCAAGGACAACGCGGCCTGAGGCTTGACCACGATGCGCTTGATTTTGAACCCCGGGCCTTCTTCGAGCACGGTGTAAGTACCCCACGGGCGAGTCACGGTACGGTGCAGGCGATAAGCGTCGTGGCCCTGGAGTTTGAGCGCCCGGGCGATATGCCCGACGTCCTGGCTGCGCCTGGCGTCGGCCACGAGCAGTGCGTCTGCCGTATCGATAATGATCAGGTCATTGAGGCCCACCCCGCCCACCAGACGTTTGGGCGAGTCGATGTAGCAGTTATGCACATCGTGCAGCACATTTTCGCCGTTGCACTGGTTGCCATTGGCGTCTGCCGGGCTCAACTGGCGTACCGCCTCCCATGAGCCAATATCGCTCCAGCCCAGCTGGCAGGGCACCACGGCGACCTTCTGCGAGTGCTCCATCAGTGCGTAATCGATGGAAATGTCGGCCACCCGGGCAAAGCACTCGCTGTCCAGCTCGAGATGACGCTGCTGCTTGCCCTCAAACGTCTGGCTGTGTTCAAGGCAGTGAGTCACGGCGTCCAGCACCTGGGGTGCATGTTTTTTGAACTCGGCCAGCACGCTGTCGGCGCGCATGCAGAACATGCCGCTGTTCCACAGGTGCCGGCCACCGTCCAGGTAGTGCCGGGCCGTTTGGGTATCGGGTTTTTCCACGAACTGCGCGACGGTAAACCCGCTACTGCCCAACGCCTGGCCTTTTTCGATATAGCCAAAACCGGTTTCAGCCCGGGTTGGCAGAAGGCCGAAGGTCACCAGCCAGCCCTGGTCAGCCAGTTCCCGGGCGCTGCCCACGGCGCTGGCAAAGGCTGCAATGTCGGTGATCAGGTGGTCGGCGGGCAGTACCAGCAGTTGCGCATCTTCGCCATAACGTCGTGCCACGTGCAGGGCGGCAGCGGCGATGGCCGGTGCGGTGTTGCGCCCGAAGGGTTCAAGAATGAAGTCCAGCTCGACCGCGCAGCTATTCATGGGGCGGTATTCGTCCAGCGTGCGGAAGAACACATCACGATTGGTCACGGTCAGCAGCTGGCCGACGTCCTCCAGGCCGATGGCGCGGCGAAAGGTCTTTTGCAGCAGGCTTTCGCCATCGGGCAGGCACATAAAGGGCTTGGGCAGGGCCTCACGCGACACTGGCCATAGCCGGGTGCCAGCGCCACCGGCGATGATGCAGGGAACGAGTGTGCTCATTCAGAACGTCTCTAGAATCAATGGACAGCTGTCAGGTGCTGAAGTCTGACGGGTTCTGCGGCTTTGATCGAGTCGTGAACGTTAAATCGCAGGTGCATGGGCCTTTTTTGTCTGGCTGTTGTCCAAGCCATCAGACCGTTTATGTCGAGGGATGCAACATGAGTGCAGGAAAGGCGTTTTTGATTTTGCATGGCAAGCAAGCGCTCAACGAAGAGGTGCGGGCGGCCGTTGAGCAGCGGCGTGCCGACGGGTGGGAGCTGACGGTGCGCCTTACATGGGAGGCCGGGGATGCCCAGCGTCTGGTGCGCGAGGCGCTGGATGCGGGCCACACCCGCCTGATTGCGGGCGGTGGCGATGGCACGTTGCGTGATGTTTGTGAGGCCATGGCGCTGGCCGATACCGAGGCCAGCCTGGTGCTGTTGCCGCTGGGCACCGCCAATGACTTTGCCCGGGCTGCCGGAGTTGCGCTCGAGCCCCGTGAAGCCCTGGCCCTGCTGGATGTGCCTGCCCGGGCGATTGATCTGGGGGAGGTCGCAGGACAGTTGTTCTTGAACATGGCCACAGGGGGCTTCGGCAGCCAGGTCACGGCCAATACGTCCGAAGACCTGAAAAAGGTGCTGGGCGGTGCCGCCTACCTGTTTACCGGGTTGTCACGGTTCAGTGAGCTGCACGCGGCCTACGCCGAGTTGCAGGGGCCGGACTTTCACTGGAAAGGCCAGTTGCTGGCGCTGGGGATTGGCAATGGTCGCCAGGCGGGCGGCGGGCATGAGCTGTGCCCCGAGGCGCTGGCGGATGACGGTTTGCTGGATATCAGCATTTTGCCTGCCCCCCAGGAAGTCATTGGCACCCTGAAAAGCCTTATGACAGACGGTTGGGGCCTGGATAACCTGTTTGTCCGGGCGCGCTTGCCCTGGGTTGAAATCAAGGCAGCCGAGGGGCTTTCCATGAACCTGGATGGCGAGCCTCTGGAAGGCGACGACATGCGCTTTACGGTACGCAAGGGCGCCCTGAAGGTTCACTTGCCAGAGGGCTCACCCTTGCTGGGGCGGTAGACGCAGGGGGTGGTTGATGGCTTTGCGATATCAAGCTCCCGGAAAGCCGGCCGATAGCTTCAGGCATCAAGCCCCCCACGCTCAGGAGTTATTCATGGCCGGCATTCTCGACACGGTAGACCAGCGAACCCAGTTGGTCGGTGAAAACCGGCTGGAACTTCTAATGTTTCGCCTGGCCGGTCGGCAGTTGTTCGCGATCAACGTGTTCAAGGTCCAGGAAGTCCTGCAGCTACCGAAATTGACCCTCATGCCGCACCGCCATCCCCATGTGTGTGGCGTGGTGAACCTGCGGGGTAAAACCTTGCCGGTGATCGACCTGTCCCGGGCGATAGGCATGCGGGCCCTGGTGCCGGGGCCCGACAGTACAATTATCGTTACCGAGTACAACCGCTCGGTGCAGGCGTTTTTGGTGGGCGGTGTGGACCGCATCGTCAATATGAACTGGGAAGCCATTCTGCCGCCGCCGGGAAGTGCAGGGCGCCAGCATTACCTGACCGCCATCAGCAAGGTTGATGAACAACTGGTCGAAATCATCGACGTGGAAAAGGTCCTGGCCGAGATCGTGCCCTACAACGCCAAAGTCTCGCGCGAGAAACTGGCCGACCCGATCTTTGAGCAGGTCCGGGGGCGTGAGGTGCTGCTGGTGGACGACTCCAGCGTAGCCTTGGCGCAGCTGCGCGAAACGCTTTCGCAACTGGGGGTCAAAATGCACATCGCCAGCGATGGCCTCAAGGCACTGAACATGCTCAAGGGTTGGGCCGACACTGGTCAGGTCATGACCGACAAGT
>JBILYW010000230.1:0-5866 GCA_044377555.1 Pseudomonas sp. | reverse complement strand
CCTTCTGTGCTCAGGGTCTGCGCGGCCTGGTCAACAGTGCCCAGGTAGTTGGCGATCATGCCGTCGTAGGCAGCGGTGTGTTCGAAGGCCTTGAGCATCAGGTCGAAACGCTGTGCGTAGGTCAGGCCGCCGGCCTTGAGGTTTTCCAGAACGTTGGCGTAGTCGCTGGCATTCACCACGATGGCCACGTCTTTGTGGTTTTTTGCGGCGGAGCGAACCATGGTCGGGCCGCCGATATCGATGTTCTCGATGGCGGTCGGCAGGTCGCAGCCTGGCTTGGAGATGGTGGCTTCAAACGGATAGAGGTTTACGGCTACCAGGTCGATCGGCTTGATGCCGTGCTCGCTCATGATGTCGTCGTCGATGCCGCGACGGCCAAGGATGCCGCCATGGATTTTCGGGTGCAGGGTTTTCACCCGACCGTCCATCATTTCTGCAAAGCCGGTGTAGTCCGCGACTTCAACCGCGGCTACGCCGTTGTCTTGCAGCAGCTTGAAAGTACCGCCGGTGGACAGGATCTCGACGCCGAGGGCTTCCAGTTCACGGGCGAAATCAAGGATTCCGGTTTTGTCGGAAACGCTGATTAGAGCGCGGCGGATCGGCAGGCGGGTAGTCTGATCGGTCATCTCGATTTCCATCAAAAGCAAAGGAGTCAGCAAAAAAGGCGGCCCGTTTTACGGGGACGCCTTTCAGGTTTGATTGAATGCTTACAGCAGATCGTACTGTTTGAGCTTTTTGCGCAAGGTGCCGCGATTGAGGCCCAGCAGCTCGGAGGCCTTGGTCTGGTTGCCCTTGACGTAGTTCATGACGCACTCGAGAAGGGGAGCCTCGACTTCGGAAAGTACCAGGTTGTAGACGTCCGTGACTTCAGCGCCCTCCAGGTGGGCGAAATAATTGTGCAGCGCCTTTTCGACACTCCCGCGAAGGGTCTGACCTTCTTCGCTCGGTGTATTGAGGTGCTGTTTCAAGTTGACGTTGTCGCTCACGGGCGTTGTTCCACTCACTAATGTCTCGGTCATCATCGTCATGCGGCCACCCATCCTTCGTCCCCTGTCACCAGGCTCTTGTGTCGTTCGGCGAAAAACGCCTGAACGTTGGCGCATTGTGCTTCCGTATCTTCTAAACGATTGAAGTGGGCGCGAAACTCCTTGGCGCCCGGCAAGGTTGCCAGATACCAACCGACGTGCTTGCGGGCAATACGAACGCCCAGTACCTCCCCATAGAAGGTATGCAATGCAGCCAGATGCTCTAGCAGAATACGTTCCACTTCATCCATCTCCGGTGCCGGCAGCAGATCGCCGGTACGCAGGAAGTGATCAATCTCGCGAAAAATCCAGGGCCGCCCCTGGGCCGCCCTGCCAATCAACAGTCCGTCGGCGCCGGTTGCGTGCAGCACGTGCCGGGCCTTGTGGGGTGAATCGATGTCGCCGTTGGCAAAGACCGGAATCGACACGGCCTGCTTGATGGCGGCAATGGTGTCGTACTCGGCTTCGCCGGTGTACAGGTCGGCACGGGTTCTGCCGTGCACCGCAAGCGCTGTGATCCCGGCTTGTTCGGCGATTTTTGCCACCGTCAGGCCGTTCTTGTTATCCCGGTCCCAGCCGGTACGGATCTTCAGGGTAACCGGCACATCCACAGCAGCCACAACGGCCTGCAGGATCTCGTTTACCAGTGCTTCGTCTTTCAGCAATGCGGAGCCGGCGGCCTTGTTGCAGACCTTCTTTGCCGGGCAACCCATGTTGATGTCAATAATCTGTGCGCCCAGCTCCACATTGGCCCTGGCGGCGTCTGCCAGCATTTGCGCATCACCGCCGGCGATCTGTACCGAGCGAGGCTCGGGATCACCGTCGTGAATCATGCGCAGGCGCGATTTTCGGCTGTTCCAGAGACTCATGTCACTGGTGACCATTTCCGAAACAACCAGGCCTGCACCCATCCGTCGACAAAGCTGACGAAAGGGCTGGTCGGTGACGCCCGCCATGGGGGCGAGAATCAAACCGTTGTGCAATGTATATGGGCCGATGCGTACCGCCGACATAGGACTTCCCTGTTGTGGGGCCGGATCTTGGGAGTTCGAAAAAGGGTTGGCATGATACCCGCTCTCGATGACTGGTTAAAGACGCAATTGGATAAAAATTGAACAGCAAAGGCGGAAAAGCAGCTGCAAGTGACACGCTTCAAGCTGCAAGGCACAAGGTGGTTCGCTTTAAAGTCGCAACTTGACGCCTAAGGCCAGGCGCAACGGCGCTCACTCGGGCGAGTGAAAACTCAGGCTGTAGTTCACGGCCTTGGGGCCCGGGTCCAGGATGTCCAGGGCTATATGAATCGGGGTTTGTGGCGGCATTTCGGCCTTGGACAAGTCGCCGGTCAGGTATTCCCCGGGTTTGAAGCGACGACTGGCGATCATTTTGCCGTTGATGTCGGCGAAGCGCAGCTCCAGCAGCGGGAAAGGCTGGGAGAACGGTGCACGGTTGTAGAGGATGGCATCCACCACCAGTGCACCGGTGAATTCGGGGTGGCTGCGCACTACCAGATTGCTGCTTTTGATCCGGTCGATATCGACTTTGGACGGCACGGTACAGCCAATCTGCGGGCACAGCTGCTGGAAGATCGGGCGGTACTGGTCCTGGCGCGCCAGTTCGTCGAAGTGATTGGCGATGTATTGCCCGGCCAGTGCCGCGCCGGCCAGTAGCACCAGCAGGGTCCAGAGCAGGCGCTTGCCCCAGGGCGTGCGACGCTTTTGCCAGTCCAGGTGCAAGGGGTCGTCGACCAGGTCGAGCAACGCTTCGTCACGCATGGCCGGCTCGCTGCGCTTGTGCTTGTCTTTGCCGGCCGGCGCCGGCCCGGGGAGTTCGTCGTCCTCGTCATCGGTCGCAGACAGGCGTTCGCCCGGCAGCGGCGGGTCGAGGTCGTCGTCCACCGAGAGCTTGAGCGGCGGGGTATCGTCCGGCTCGTCGAGGTCCAGAGACAACGACGGTTCGGTACGCCCGGTTTTGGCGAGCTCTACCGCTTGCCCGGTCACCTTGGCGTTCTCGGCGCGATCCGCCGCAGAGTCGCTGAACAGGCTGCCAGCCCATTGGGCTTCTTCTGGCTCGGACGTTTCGCGACTGGCGCTCAGCGAACTGCTTTTGGCCTTGTGTGGCTGGCCGAAGCTTTTGCTGGGCTGGATTTCACGCTCTTCGAGCCGGGCGAGTTCTTCGTCCAGATCCAGATGGTCGAGGTCCAGTTCGCTGCTCTGCCAGGGCGCCGGGGTGGCCGCCCTGGGCGCGGCAGGCGGTTCGACGGCCTCGGGTGTTGCCTCAGGAGGCGTCGCTGCGGCAGGCGGCTGCTCTGTTTCAGTGCTTTGGTTCAGCAGTTGCTGTGCAGCATTGAACACTTGCAGGCAGGCGCCACAGCGCACCACTCCGCGAGCCATGCCCAATTGGGCGTGGCGCACGCGAAAGCTGGTCTGGCAATGTGGGCACTGTGTAACGAAGCTATCGCTCATGCGGCCATCCGGGTTAGGCAGACGTGCATTCTAGCGCCGACGACCACTGATGCGCACCCAGCCATCGCGATTGGCAATCGGGTCCAGATCAAAGTCTTTGGCATAAGCCGCCGCGACTTCTTCGCCCTGTTCGGCAAGGATGCCCGACAGTGCCAGACGGCCACCCGGCTTGACCAGGCTCGACAGTTGCGGTGCGAGCGAAACCAGCGGGCCGGCCAGGATGTTGGCCACCACCACATCGGCCTGAACCTGAGGCAGGTCTTCAGGCAGGTACAGCGGGAACAGCTCTTGGGCGATGTTGTTGCGCCCGGCGTTGTCGCGGGAGGCTTCCAGCGCCTGCACGTCGATGTCGGTACCGATGGCCTGTTTGGCGCCCAGCAGCAGGGCGGCGATGGCCAGGATCCCCGAGCCGCAGCCGAAGTCCAGAACGTCGCAGTCCTTCAGGTCCTGACCGTCGAGCCATTCCAGGCACAGTGCGGTAGTCGGGTGGGTGCCGGTACCGAAGGCCAGGCCCGGATCGAGCAGCAGGTTCACCGCGTCCGGTTCCGGAGCGGCGTGCCAGCTTGGCACGATCCACAGGCGCTGGCCGAAGCGCATCGGGTGGAAGTTATCCATCCAGCTGCGTTCCCAGTCCTGGTCTTCGATGACTTCGGCGTGGTGTTCAGGCAGGGGCGAGCCGGTCAGCAGTTCCAGATGGGACAGCACGAGTTCGGCTTCGGTGCCGCCTTCGAACAATGCCAGCAAATGGGTGTGCGACCACAGTGGAGTGGTGTTGAGCTCGGGTTCGAAGATCGGCTGGTCTTCAGCGTCCATGAACGTAACTGAAACGGCACCGACTTCGAGGAACGCGTCTTCGTAGGTTTCGGCTTGTTCCGGGCTGATGGCGAGGCGTACTTGCAGCCAAGGCATGGCGGGCACCTTTGAAAAATAGGAATGTGCAGCCGGACGGGCTGCGAGAAGCGCGCAAGTTTACGCGAGCGGGCTGGCGGTGGGGTAATCAAAAACGATGAAAAGCCAGGTAGCCGCAGTTGTCCTGTTGTGGGAGCGGGCTTGCTCGCGATGGCATCACCTGCGGTCGACCTGCAATGCCAAGTCGTCTGTATCGCGAGCAAGCCCGCTCCCACAAGGGCGGTTGCGAGCCTCCCGCAAACAACAAAGCCGCTCGAAAGCGGCTTTGTTGATCAGGAATCAAACTTACTTGTTAGCCAGTTTGTGTTCCAGGTAGTGAATGTTGACGCCGCCTTTGCAGAAGCCTTCGTCATTCACCAGATCGCGGTGCAGCGGGATGTTGGTTTTGATCCCGTCGACCACGATTTCGTCCAGGGCATTGCGCATGCGCGCCATGGCTTCGTCACGCGTCGAGCCCCAGGTGATCAGCTTGCCGATCAGGGAGTCGTAGTTGGACGGAACCTTGTAGCCGCTGTACAGGTGCGAATCGACGCGAACGCCGTTGCCGCCCGGTGCGTGGAAGTGCTTGACCATGCCTGGGCTCGGCATGAACGTCGCCGGGTCTTCAGCGTTGATCCGGCATTCCAGCGAGTGACCGTGAATTTTCACGTCAGCCTGGGTGAAGGACAACTTGTTGCCTGCCGCGATGCTCAACATCTCTTTGAGGATGTCGATGCCAGTGACCATTTCGGACACCGGGTGCTCTACTTGCACACGAGTGTTCATCTCGATGAAGTAGAAGCGACCATTTTCGTACAGGAACTCGAAAGTGCCCGCGCCACGGTAGTTGATGTCGACGCACGCCTTGACGCAGCGAGCCAGAACTTCGGCGCGTGCGGTTTCGTCGATGCCCGGTGCCGGAGCTTCTTCCAGAACCTTCTGGTGACGACGTTGCAGCGAGCAATCGCGGTCGCCCAGGTGGATCGCATTGCCCTGGCCATCGGAAATTACCTGGACTTCCACGTGACGTGGGTTGGTCAGGTATTTTTCGAGGTAGACCATCGGGTTGCTGAACCAGGCGCCGGCTTCTTCGCGAGTCTGCTTGGCGGCTTCGATCAGGTCTTCTTCACGGTGCACAACGCGCATGCCGCGACCACCGCCGCCGCCAGCGGCCTTGATGATCACCGGGTAGCCGACTTCACGACCGATGCGCAGCGCGGTTTCTTCGTCTTCAGGCAGAGGGCCGTCAGAACCTGGAACCGTTGGCACACCTGCAGCGATCATGGCGTGCTTGGCCGAAACCTTGTCGCCCATCAGGCGAATGGTGTCGGCTTTCGGGCCGATGAAGGCAAAGCCGGATTTTTCGACTTGCTCGGCGAAATCGGCGTTTTCAGCCAAAAAGCCGTAGCCCGGGTGAATCGCCGTGGCGCCGGTGACTTCGGCGGCCGCGATGATGGCCGGAATGTGCAGGTAAGACAGGTTGGCCGGTGC
>JBILYW010000229.1:0-5896 GCA_044377555.1 Pseudomonas sp. | reverse complement strand
CCCAGTGAAGATCCCGAGCAGCAATTGTATGGCGGCTTTCTCGGTGATCGGGACCGTCGGCTGTGCGAGCAAGTGCGGCTCAGTGATCCCGAGCAATTGGCCAAAGATGATTGGCCCTTTGATGATGAACGCTTGCCCGAATTGTTATTTCGTTACCGTGCCCGAAACTTTCCCCATACCTTGAGTGCGCAAGAACTGGAGCGCTGGCATGTATTCTGCCAGCAACGTTTGTCGGACCCTGCCATGGGGGCGCCCATGACCCTGGACAGCTTCACCCGGGCTGCAGACGAGCTCTCCCGCAGTGCTACACCGGCGCAGTTGAAGCTGCTGGATGAGTGGCAGCGATATGCACAGGCATTGAGTCACCGGGTGGGGCTCGGCCAGGCGACGGATAACATGGATTAAAAAACAGGCAATAAAAAACGCCAGCAAGCTGGCGTTTTTATTGGCATCGCAAAAGGTCTGCGTGCGCGGTGTCACTTAGTCAAGCAAAGTAGCCCAACCTTCAACCACGTCGCTGCCCCACTTGGCTTTCCACTCTTTCAGAGTTTTGTGGTTGCCACCTTTGGTTTCAATCACTTCACCATTGTGTGGGTTCTTGTATTGTTTAACCTTACGGGCACGTTTGGTGCCGGTGGTTTTAACAACACCGCGTGGTGCTTTGCTTACTTTGGATTCCGGGTCCAGAAGCGCGATGATATCGCGTAGCGATTTCTGGTACTCGCCCATCAGGGTGCGCAGTTTGCCTTCAAATTCCAGCTCGGTTTGAAGTTTGTCGTCTTCCGACAGGTTCTTCAGGCGGGCTTGCAGTTCTTTGATGGCTTCTTCTGTTGCGCGGTATTCGTTGATCAAGGACATGAGGATAACCTTATGTTGAAAAGGGTCAGCAGGGATACAGTGGCGCAATAGTAGTCAGACAGTTACTGCAAGTAAACATGTAAGGGCGGATTAATTTAAATTTTTATTCATTAACTTTCGATGGATCAATATGCGGGCGCTATTAATTAGGGGGATGTGCGAGGGTTAATAATGACCATTAATAACTTTTGCCAGTGCACTGAAGGCCACGGCGATGCGGGCGTGTGGTCGCGGGCTGCGCGACGCCATGGCGCATGCACCGGGCCGTAACGAATACTGCAGTTTTGCCGCACACTCGCTAGAATGGCGGCCTTAGTAAAGTTTTGGAGTTTCCCCCTCATGCGCACTTTTCGGTTGGTGATTGCGTGTCCCGACGGCGTCGGCATTGTCGCCAAGGTCAGCAATTTCCTTGCCTCCCACAATGGCTGGATCACTGAAGCAAGCCATCACTCGGATGACCAGAGCGGTTGGTTCTTTATGCGTCATGAGATTCGTGCCGACTCTCTGCCGTTCGGGCTGGAAGCTTTTCGTGAGGCATTTGCGCCAATCGCCGAAGAGTTTTCGATGGAGTGGCGCATTACCGATACAGCGCAAAAAAAGCGTGTGGTGTTGATGGCGAGCCGCGAGTCTCACTGCCTGGCCGACCTGCTGCACCGCTGGCACAGTGATGAGCTCGATTGCGATATCTCTTGCGTGATTTCCAACCATGATGACTTGCGCAGCATGGTCGAGTGGCACGGCATCCCGTTTTACCATGTGCCGGTTGACCCGAAGAACAAAGAGCCGGCGTTTGCCGAAGTCTCGCGTCTGGTCAAACATCACGCTGCTGAAGTTGTAGTGCTGGCGCGTTATATGCAAATCCTGCCGCCCGATCTGTGCCGTGAATACGCGGGTCAGGTCATCAACATTCACCACAGCTTCTTGCCTTCGTTTGTTGGCGCCAAGCCTTATCACCAGGCATCGCTGCGTGGCGTGAAGTTGATCGGCGCAACTTGCCATTATGTGACGGAAGAGCTGGACGCCGGCCCGATCATCGAGCAGGACGTGGTTCGTGTCAGCCACAGCGACAGCATCGAAGACATGGTGCGTTTCGGTCGTGATGTCGAGAAGATGGTGCTGGCCCGTGGCCTGCGTTATCACCTTGAGGATCGCGTGCTGGTGCACGGCAATAAAACGGTCGTGTTTTAAGCGACCGTTCGCTGCACACCCTGACACTGTGGGAGCCAGCTCCCACAGAATCGTCGCCGTTCCAGGGGAGGTGTCATGACTGATCCGCTCGACAAGGCCACGTCCAGCGCGCCAGCCACGCTGGGGGAGGGGTGTTTGAGTCGTTATGACCCGGATGCGCTCAGCCCCGAGGACGGCACTGACTTTCCTGACGCCGCCAGGCTTTGGGAGGCGATGCAGGCAGCTGCAAACCCTGAGCTTGAAGCTGCCTGCCCCGGATCAAATCCGGAAACTGCCCACCAGTTGCTTCAGGCGGGCAGCCTGCTGTTCCAGATCGGTACACGCACGAAGCGTTGACTGAAGGTTTTCAACGCCTTCCTGGTTGAGCGTGTTGATTTCCGTAATGTCCATATTGATCGATTCGACCACCGAGGTTTGCTCTTCGGTTGCCGTCGCCACCGACTGGTTCATGCCGTCAATCTCCCCGATCCGCTCGGTCACGCTGATCAGGCGCTCGCCTGCGCGGTTGGCGATTTCCACGCTGTCCTGGCTGTGACGCTGGCTTTCTTCCATGGTGCTCACTGAGCCCCGTGCGCTGACCTGCAACTCTTCGATCATTTTTTGCACTTGCTGCGCCGATTCCTGGGTGCGGTGCGCCAGGTTGCGCACTTCGTCGGCCACCACGGCAAAACCACGCCCGGCTTCGCCTGCGCGAGCGGCTTCAATGGCGGCGTTAAGTGCCAGCAAGTTGGTTTGCTGGGAAATGCTGGTGATCACTTCAAGGATCTGTCCGATGTTCACGGTCTTGTCATTCAACGACTCGATATGACCGCTGGAAGTGCCGAGCATTTGCGACAGTTGCTGCATGGAGTTGATGCTGCGTTCGACCACTTGCTGTCCTTCTTCAGCCAGGCTGCGCGCATCGCTGGCCTGATGTGAGGCGAGGGCGGCGTTGCGGGCAATTTCCTGGGCGGCGGCCCCCAGTTCATTGATGGCGGCAGCAACACTGTTGGTGCGGCTCGCTTGCTCGTCAGAATTGAGCATCGATGAGTTGGATGCACTGACGACCCGCAGGGCGACTTCGTTGACCTGCTCGGTGGCCGAGGCCACTTCGCTGATGGAAACGTGGATACGTTCGACAAAGCGGTTGAACGCACTGCCCAGCGTGCCGAACTCATCCTGGGATTCAACCACCAGCCGGCGGGTCAAATCGCCTTCGCCTTCGGCGATGTTCTGCATGGCGCGGGTCATCACGTGCAGCGGCTGCATCAGCAGGCGGATCAGCAGGCCGAGCAGGGCGATGATCGAGACTACGGCAATCACCGTTGCAACAACTGCGTTGGTGCGCAATGTGCTGAGCATCGCGAAGGCTTGTTCTTTATCGATCGACAGGCCGATGTACCAGTTGACGTTGCCCAGCCCTTTGACGGGGGTGAAGGTCACAATCCGGGTTTTATCGTCGACCTGAATCTCGCTGATGTCGGCGCTGATCGGTGGCGTGCCCTGCGAGTAAATATCCTTCAGGTTTTTGGTCACCAGGGTTTTGTCGGGGTGTACCAGGATTTGGCCGTCTGCACTGATCAGGAAGGCGTAACCCATACCGTCGAAATTCAAGGCGTTGATGCTGTCAGTGATGGTTTGCAGCGTCAGATCCGCACCTACCACGCCGAGGGTTTGTCCGGCTTTCTTGACCGAGGTGCCAATGGAAATAATCATCTGGCCGGTCACGGCGTCGATATAGGGCTCGGTCAGGCTTGAGCGGTTGCTGTTCTGCGCGTCCTTGTACCAGGGCCGGCTACGCGGGTCGAAACCGTCGGGCATTTTGCTGTCAGGGCGAATGGTGAAATCGCCCTGGTTGTCGCCAAAGTAGACCGCCATAAAAGTGCTGCTCAGAGCTTTTTGTTCCAGCAAGCTGGCGGTATGGGCGAGTTCTGGATTAATGGCGATCGATTCTGCGAGGTTCTCGACCAGCAAAATCCGGCCGCCGAGCCAGTTTTGAATGTTGTTGGCCGTTATGCCGCCCATTTCATGTAGATAGCTCTCCAAATCTTCACGGATGGCATTGCGCTGCAAGTAGTCGTTGTACAGCGTAAATAGCGAGAAGGCGGCTATTACGATCAGGGACGCGGCAAGCAGGATTTTATGGCTGAAACGCAGGTTTTTATTCATGACTTGAAGGGTCCGCTAAGGTCTAAAAGTGTGAGGCTTACACTCTGGTAAGGCGCATGCTCCACACTTCACTGCCGCAAGAGGGCAAGTGGTCTGTTTATCAAGGCGCTTTATGACGCTAAATCCGGTTTTTTCTGGTCTAGCATTGAGGGTGTATCGACCCGCGATCGCGAAAGATTAATCAAAGGTGGCAAAATGCCTGACTCTTCAGCTCTAGTACTCGGTGCCGACCTCTCGGGTCAGTCCATTGCTCAATCATTGCGCCTGGCAAACCGCCACGGCCTGGTCGCAGGTGCCACGGGGACGGGCAAAACCGTCACTCTTCAACGCTTGGCCGAGCAGTTCAGCGATGCGGGGGTTGCGGTCTTTGCCGCTGACATCAAAGGCGATCTGTGCGGTCTGGGAGCGGCCGGCAACCCCCAGGGGAAAATCGCGGAGCGGATTGCCGGCATGCCGTGGCTTAACTACCAGCCCAAGGCGTATCCGGTGACGTTATGGGATATACAGGGCAAAACCGGTCATCCGTTACGCACAACCTTGAGTGATATGGGGCCGCTGCTGTTAGGCAGTCTGCTGGAGCTGACCGACAGCCAGCAGTCGGCGCTCTATGCCGCGTTCAAGGTGGCAGATCGCGAAGGCCTGCTGTTGCTTGATCTCAAGGATCTCAAGGCACTGCTCAACCATCTGCGTGATAACCCGGAGGTTCTGGGGGATGACGCGGCCCTGATGACCACCGGCTCCAGCCAGGCACTTCTGCGTCGCCTGGCAACCCTCGAGCAGCAGGGCGCCGAAGCCCTGTTCGGTGAGCCGGCATTGCAACTGGAAGATATTTTGCAGCCGACCGGCGATGGCCGCGGACGGATTCATCTGCTCGATGCCAGTCGCCTGGTGCATGAGGCGCCGAAGGTGTACGCAACCTTTCTATTGTGGTTGCTGGCAGAACTTTTCGAGCAGTTGCCGGAGCGCGGCGATGCGGACAAGCCCTTGCTGGCGCTGTTTTTCGACGAGGCGCATTTGCTGTTTGCCGGAACACCCAAGGCGTTGCAGGACCGTTTGGAACAAGTGGTCCGGCTGATTCGCTCCAAGGGTGTCGGGGTGTATTTCGTCACTCAATCCCCGGCGGATTTGCCCGACACGGTGCTGGCGCAGTTGGGGTTGCGTATCCAGCACGGGTTGCGGGCCTTCACGGCAAAAGAGCAAAAATCCCTCAAGGCGGTCGCAGACGGTTTTCGACCGAACCCGGCGTTCAATACGTTGGGGGTACTGACCGAGCTGGGCACGGGCGAAGCGCTGGTGGGCATGCTTGAAGACAAGGGCACGCCAGCCATGGTCCAGCGGGTGCTGATTGCTCCACCACAATCGCGCATCGGCCCGCTCACTGAAACCGAGCGCGCGGCGCTGATTGCCGGCTCGCCTTTGCAGGGGCGTTACGACAAGCCCGTTGATCGAGAATCGGCCTACGAAATCCTGATGGCACGCAAAGGGTTGGCCCCTGAAGCACCAGCCCAGGGTTCCACCCCGGCCGCGCCTCACGAGCCGGGGCTGCTTGATCAGGCCGGGGACTTTTTGGGAACTGCCGCCGGCAAGGCGTTGCAATCCATGGCGCGCCAGGCCGCGAACCAGATGGGCCGTCAGCTGGTTCGAGGGCTGCTGGGTTCGTTGCTGGGTGGCAGCAAGCGCAAGTAAGGCAGATGAGTAACCT
>JBILYW010000228.1:0-5898 GCA_044377555.1 Pseudomonas sp. | reverse complement strand
CAGGTGGTTAAACCAGATGCACAGCGGTGAGCAGCATGTCGATCAGCTTGATGCCCACAAACGGCACCACCAGCCCGCCCACGCCATAGATCAGCAGGTTGCGGCGCAGCAAATGAGCGGCACTGGCTGCCTTGACCCGCACCCCGCGCAGGGCCAGCGGGATCAGCACCACGATGATCAGGGCGTTGAACACAATGGCCGACAGGATCGCGCTTTGCGGGCTGCTCAGATGCATCACGTTGAGCACCCCCAGTTGCGGGTAGATCGAGGCAAACAGCGCGGGCAAGATCGCGAAATACTTGGCCACGTCGTTGGCAATCGAGAACGTGGTCAACGCGCCGCGTGTCACCAGCAACTCCTTGCCGATTTGCACCACATCCAGCAGCTTGGTCGGGTCGCTGTCGAGGTCGACCATGTTGGCCGCCTCACGTGCAGCCTGGGTGCCATCGTTCATGGCCATGCCCACGTCAGCCTGGGCCAGTGCCGGGGCGTCGTTGGCGCCGTCACCGCACATGGCCACCAGCCGCCCGTCATTCTGTTCGTGACGAATGCGTGCCAGTTTCTTCTCCGGCGTGGCCTCGGCCAGCACGTCATCCACCCCGGCTTCGGCGGCAATCGCAGCAGCGGTCAGCGGGTTGTCACCGGTCACCATCACAGTGCGGATCCCCAGCTTGCGCAACTCGGCAAAGCGCTCGCGGATCCCGGGCTTCACCACGTCCTTGAGGTGAATCGCGCCGAGCAAACGGCCCTGGGCGCACACCAGCAAAGGCGTGCCGCCGCTTTGGGCGATCTTGTCGATTTCTCGCGACAGGGCGGGCAGCAGCTCGCCGCGTTTGAGGCCGACAAACGCCAGCACCGAATCCACGGCCCCTTTGCGGTACACCCGACCGTTGCAGTCGATACCCGACAGGCGCGTTTCAGCGGTAAATGGCACCGCCGTAAAGTCGGACACCGGCAGTTCAGGCAGGTCGTAATGCCCCCGAATGAATTCGACGATGGACCTGCCTTCGGCTGTTTCGTCTGCCAGCGAGGCCCGCAACGCGCCCTCGGCCAGCTCTTTGACGGTCACGCCGGGGGATGCATACAACGCCGTGCAGCGACGGTTGCCAAAGGTGATGGTGCCGGTCTTGTCGAGCATCAGTACATGCACATCACCGGCCGCTTCCACCGCACGCCCGGATTTGGCGATCACGTTCAGGCGCACCAGACGATCCATACCGGCGATACCAATGGCCGACAGCAAACCGCCGATGGTGGTGGGGATCAGTGTCACCAGCAGCGCCACCAAAAACACCAGCGGCAGGCTGCCACCGGCGAAGTAGGCAAACGGCTGCAAGGTCACTACCACGATCAGGAAGATCAGGGTCAAGCCGATCAGCAGAATATCCAGCGCCACTTCGTTGGGGGTTTTCTGGCGTTTGGCGCCTTCAACCAGGGCGATCATGCGGTCCAGTGTCGACTCGCCCGGGTTGGCGCTGATTTGCACCAGCAACCAGTCACTCACCAGTCGCGTGTTGCCGGTCACCGCCGAACGATCACCGCCCGACTCGCGGATTACCGGTGCGGATTCGCCGGTAATCGCCGCTTCGTTGACCGCGGCAATCCCTTCAATCACCTCGCCGTCGCCGGGGATCATCTCCCCCGCTTCGACGCGCACCACGTCCCCCTTGCGCAAACGGGTGGCGGGCACCACTTCAAAACCGCCCGTGGCCGTGCGACGACGCGCACTCAAACCCACGCTGCCCGCCTTGAGGCTGTCGGCCCGGGCTTTACCCCGGCCCTCGGCCAGGGCTTCGGCAAAGTTGGCGAACAACACGGTAAACCATAGCCAGAGGGCGATTTGCACCGCTACGCCGGTAGGTACCGCAGGCTCGGGCATAAAGCACAGCACGGTGGTGAAGAGGGCAGTCAGCTCGACCACCAGCATCACCGGTGAGCGCTTGAGCTGGCGCGGGTCAAGCTTGACGAACGCTTGCAGCAACGCCGGGCGCCAGATATCGGCGAACGACGTTTTCGGTGACTCGGGCACCTTGACCTCAGGCGTGGGTGTCAACTTTGAAACAGGAGCAGGCATAGTCATCATCGTCTCCTCAGAAGCCCAGGGTCAGTTGTTCAGCGATTGGGCCAAGGGCCAGCGTCGGCAAGAAGGTCAAGCCGCCCACCAGCAAAATGGTCACGGTCAACAGCGCTACAAACAGCGGGCCGTGGGTCGGAAAACTGTCCTGGCCAATCGGCGCGGTTTTCTTCAGCGCCAGGCTGCCTGCCAACGCCAGCACCGGCAGGATGTAACCAAAGCGCCCGATCAACATGCCCAACCCCAGCATCAGGTTGTAGAACGGCGTGTTGGCGTTGAGCCCGGCAAACGCAGAGCCGTTGTTGGCACTGGCCGAAGTGAAGGCGTACAGAATCTGGCTGAAACCATGGGGGCCAGGGTTGCTCACTGACGCCACGGCACCGGGCAGCACAGCCGCTATCGATCCCAGCACCAGCACGCCCACCGGCATCACCAAAAGCGTGACCACCAGCAACTGCACTTCTTTGGCTTGCAGCTTTTTACCCAGGTACTCCGGGGTTCGACCGATCATCAAACCGGCGAGAAACACCGCGATCAGCACATTGAGCAGCATGCCGTAGAGCCCGGCACCGACGCCGCCGAAGATCACTTCACCGACCATCATGTTGACCAGCGCCACCATCCCGGTCAGCGGGTTGAGGCTGTCATGCATGGCGTTAACCGAGCCGTTGGAGGCCGACGTCGTGGTTTCGGTCCAGAGCACTGAACCCGTGGTGCCGAAGCGCACTTCCTTGCCTTCCAGCGGCGCAGTTTGCTCAACCAGCGGGCTGTTAAGCGCCGGGTTGGGCTGGTGTTCGGCATACAGCGCCGTGCCGCCGCCGATCAGGAACAATGCCAGCATGCAGGCGACAATGGCCCGGCTCTGGCGCAGGTCCTTGACGTAATGGCCAAAGGTGAACACCAGCGCCACCGGGATCAGAATGATCGACGCCAACTCAAACAGGTTGCTCCAGGCGCTCGGGTTCTCGAACGGGTGCGCCGAGTTCACGCCGAAGAAGCCGCCACCGTTGGTGCCCAGTTGCTTGATCGCAATCTGGCTGGCTGCCGGGCCCAGCGGAATAACCTGATCTGCGCCTTGCATCGTCACTGCATCGACGTAATGGGCGAAGGTCTGTGGCACGCCCTGCCACACCAGGAACAGCGCCAGCACCAGGCACAACGGCAACAGGCCGTAGAGGGTGGCACGGGTCATGTCGACCCAGAAGTTGCCCAATGTGTGCGCAGAGCGACGGCTGATGCCCCGGCACAACGCAACCAGCACCGCCAGACCGGTGGCCGCGCTGACAAAGTTCTGCACGGTCAGGCCGGCCATCTGGCTGAAGTAACTGAGGGTCGCTTCGCCGCTGTAGCTCTGCCAGTTGGTGTTGGTGACAAAGCTCACGGCGGTGTTGAAGGCTTGCGTCCACTCTTGCCCCGGCAACTGCTGCGGGTTGAGCGGCAAATATTGCTGAAGCAACAGAATCGTAAACAACAGCACGAAGCCCGCCAGGTTAAAGGCCAGCAGGGCCAGGGTGTATTTTTGCCAGCTTTGCTCGATGGCCGGGTCCACCCCGGCGATGCGATAGCAGACTTTTTCGACGGGCCCCAGCACCGGGCTCAGCCAGGTGCGCTGGCCTTCCATCACCTTGTAGTAAAAGCGCCCCAGCCAGGGCGCGGGCAATAGCACCAAGGCGAAAAAGGCGAGGATCAGCCCATAGTCATAACTGTGCATACCCGCTCCTAGTTCCGATCTGCGCGCAACAGCGCAACCAGCAGATAAACGAACAGTGCCACTGCCAACAGCAGCGACACACCATCCAGAACGCCCATGGCAACTCTCCCGAAGCGGCACTTGCCGCGTATGGAGAGAGTGTGGGGAATGAGGGCGTAAAGGATCGAGACCCAGGGGGGTGCGGGGGCGTAAAGAAGGCGTAAAGAAGCAGGCAAACATGTGGGAGCGGGCTGGCTCGCGACGGGATCGCCGCAGTGCGCCTGATAGACCGCGGCGCCTGAATCGCGAGCCAGCCCGCTCCCACAGGAGACTGGCCTGGCGTCGCTTTTGTAGCCGCTGACGAGCGTAGCGAGGCTGCGATGGGCCGCATAGCGGCCCCATGACAGGATCAGCGCAACAACGGGGTGTCCAGCACCTCAGAGGGGCCGCCCAGCACGCTTTCACTCAGCTGGATAAAGCTTTGGGTATTGACCTTGTCCATGCGCATCAGGGCCTGGCTCACGTCGTCCAGCGAGCGCTTGTTGTGGGTTTGCAAACGGATTTCGCGGTCCAGCGCCTGCAACAGCGTAACTGCCCGCGCAACTGTTGCCGGGTTGGCCTGCGGGCCGCGCAAGCGGGTCACGCCCTTGCCGGCAGCATTGAGTTTGCGTTGCAGGGTCAGGTAACGCTCGTCACTCATGCCGCCCGCGCGGCGCATCAGTTCGATGGCGTAGTACTCGCTCACGCCTTCACCGATCCAGTCATGGCCCGGCTCGTCGTTGATGCCGCTGAACAGTTGCACCACTTCACGCAACAACGGGCTGCTGCCGCTTTCGCTGACCAGCGGCAAACCGCTGTAGACGTAAATCGAGTTGCGCGCCGCTGCGCTGCCTTTCCACATCGGGCTGCCCGCGCCGACAATCAGCAGTTTGGGCGGGTTGCGCGGGAACACGGCCTGGATTTGCGGCCACACGAACGTGAGCAAGGTCAGCACATCCATACGGTGCATGCCCTGCCCTTTCGGTGCACTCACCGTCACTTCGGTTTCGCCCAGGGTGGTACGGCGACTGCCCAGGTTGCCCGCGAGCATCCAGCCGGTGGGCCGATCAAACAGGCGCGACACATCGTCGATACGAAAACGGTTTTTGCCGATGCGCGGCCACGGGGTTTCAACGCTTTTCCAGCCTTTGGGCAATTCAAACTCAAGGCGCGACACCAGCTCGGTGCCGTCTTGCTGATCCAGGCTGGCGGGCGGGATCAGGTCTTCACCGCGAAACAGCGCCCAATCGGGCGTGATGCGGGTGTCAAAGCTGCCGTTCTTGCGCGGATGGCTCAACTGCACGCGGTAGCTCAGGCTGGCCTTGCCCGGCGCGGGATGCCACAGGCCGCGACTGTGGGCAGGATCGGCACTCAGTTGCCATTGCCCGTCTGCCTTGAAGTCGGTGTAACTGCCCGGCGCCCCGAGGTCGAAATCCAGGCTGCGCACGGCCGAACCCTCGGCCAGAGTGACCCGCACCTCGGCCTGGGCGCTTTGCGGCAGCAGGCGCACGTGGTAGTTCAGGTCGACTTTTTGCGCAGCCCACAGCGGACCGCCGCCGAACAACAGCAGCAGGCCCAACCCCAATGGCAATTTGTAACGCAGCGGCATACACACTCCTTGCAAACCGCTCCGGCACTTAACCGGCGCGGAAAATCAGATGATCTTCCCAGTCTTCTTCCGGCACGCTGCCTTCAGCGAGCATGCGTCCGGACTGCGAAATACGTTCATGGTGCACAGCGTCACGGTCGCCGCAGACCAGGTGATGCCAGAGCGGCAGGTCCTTGCGCTCGCTCACCAGACGGTAACCGCAGGTCGGCGGCAGCCACTTGAACTCTTCGGCCTTGCCCGGCGACAGCTGAATACAGTCCGGGACTGAATCACGACGGTTCGGGTAATCG
Source organism: Pseudomonas sp. (assembly GCA_044377555.1). GTDB lineage: Bacteria > Pseudomonadota > Gammaproteobacteria > Pseudomonadales > Pseudomonadaceae > Aquipseudomonas. The sequence goes on along the minus strand of JBILYW010000228.1, from coordinate 196 downwards.
GTGCACTGACAGGTTTTCAGGTCGAGCAGTTTGCAGGCAATGCGCGTGTAGTAGACGCTGTTGTCGTCTTCATCTTCGAGCTTTTGCAAGCAGCACAACCCGCAGCCGTCGCACAGCGACTCCCATTCCTCTTGATCAAGTTGATCGAGGGTTTTGCGGATCCAGAACGGTTCAACGATTGCGGCCATGGCTCAAA
>JBILYW010000227.1:0-5925 GCA_044377555.1 Pseudomonas sp. | reverse complement strand
CGCGTGGGCAGCGTCGAGTCATTTGCGGTACCGCTGCTGGAACAGGCGCTGCTGACTGAGTTGGGTACCGCCTGCGACGTCAAGAGAAACGTCATCACCGTTAATACGCTTAATCCGTTTACCCAAGAGATCGAACGCTCGGACACCCAAACCCTGTTGCAAGCGGCCTTGCACAACTTCGAAGCGGGCCAGGCCGAAGCAGGCGGCATCCCTTGGGGCTCTCACCTGTGGAACTACAAATCCGCGCACTCCAGTGATCCGGCTCCAGTGCGGCTTCCCATTGAACCGGTTGCCTTTGCGTCACTGTGCCGAAGACTGGATATTGGCGGCCGTTATCAACAGCACCTGGAGACTATTTTCAATCCCCGTTCGGTATACGAAAAAATGCAACTGGAGCAACTGCTCATCCGTCACGAACGTGATGTGCTGAGGCTCCAGGCTGATATTGCCTTGATGAAAAAAGACATTGATGAACCGGCTCACACCACCTTGATCAGTTACTGCAACGGTAATGACAGCCCGCTGTTCAATGGTCGCGTATTAACGTGTGAAACAATGGCACTTGATGACATTAACTTAAACGCCCTGGTGGTTTTTCATGGCCCCTCGCTTGCCGAAGACCCAAGTTGCATCGTTTATATCCCCGGCGACCCCAGCAGCTGCATCAAGCAATACCCGACCCTCAAAGACGCCCACAGCGACTTGATGGAAAAAATGAAAGTTGACAGTTATCGCTCGTTCTTTCTGCATCTGGCCCCTCAGTCCCAGAAGTTGAAATTGAGCAAACGGCTGGCGGCACGGTTTCAGAACAATGCACGTGACCCGCTGTACATGCAGCCCAGTCAAGTTCAAACCCATGTTTTCTATCATCTGTACCAGCACAAAACCGCACAACTGTTTGACGATGCGCGTTTTCTGGCCGTGCCCACGGCCCAGATAAATCGATTAACCCTGATCAATCGCCTCGAACATTATGCGGATACAGCCCTGGATATTTTGAATGTTGCGGCGTTGCTGGTGCCGGGGCTCGGTGAAGTGATGATGGTGGTGTTTGCCGCACAAATGATGACCGGGATTTATCACGGCATTGAGGCCTGGGAGCAACATGAACAACAGCTCGCGTGGTCTTACACAAAAGGGGTACTGATCAACTTGGCCTTTGTTGCAGCGGCGGGAAAACTTGCCGCCGAAGTGGCCAAACCGGCGCCTGTTTCGCTGTCACCTTTTGTGGAGGAACTGGACGTTATCCAACTGCCCGAGGGCAATACCCAGCTGTGGAAACCCGACCTCACACCTTTTGAGCACACGCTTGATTTCGAGACTTCATCCGCGCCCAACGAACTGGGGCTTTATACACACGAGGGCAAGACTTATCTGCCGCTGGAAGGCAAGCATTACCGGGTGCAGCAAGCGAGCGATCAGAACTGGTACCTGCAACACCCCACTGACCCGAAGCACTATACCCCGCAAATTTGGCATAACAGCAAAGGTGCCTGGCGCCATGAAGCCGAAGAGCTTGAGCAGTGGAGTGAATCCCGCCTGGTGCGGCGGCTGGATCACGCATTACGCGGTCTGAACGACGAGCAAGCCCGGATCCTGATGCATGCCAGCAATACCGATGAAGCCATACTGCGCCAGATTCACGCCGACCTCGAACCCATGCCCGCCCTTCTGGAAGACGTCACTGAGCGGTTCAAGATCAAACACAATCTTGAACAGTTCATCAGCAAAATGCGGGCGAACGATACGACAGCCGATCCGCTGCTGCAGCTTCAGGTACTGATTGACGTTGAGTTCTGGCCCAAGTCCAAATCCTTGCGCTGCCTGGATAACGAGGGCAATACCATCATGGAGTATGGCCACACGGGCGGAACGAAAGTGCCCGTCATCCAGATACTCGACAGCCAGATTCGACGTGGCGAACTGCTGAAGACCGTGCTGCTGTCCCTGGACTCCAATGAGGTAAGCGCACTCACGGGTAACGGTTTTATCAGCAGCCTTGAAGAGAAAACCGCACGGCTGAGTGCAAAAATCGCTGACCGGGCCGAGCAACTGCGCGATGACTTGTTCAGATCGCACTATGCCGGTTTGAATATGCACGGCAACACACTGGTCAAGGCACTCACCCAGGCCTATCCGACACTGCCGGCTTGCGTCGCCAAAGAGCTGATCAACGCGGCCAGCTCAGCCGAGCGCTGGCAATTGCAGGACGCCCTGCGTATCCCCTTGCGCCTGGCAGAGGAAGCCAGGATGTTGGTGGATGAAGTCCGATTGGCCCACACCTATGACGGGCTTTACTTCGACTACGGCAACAACCCTGATACGCAAAAACTGATTCTGCACAGTATTGAAAACATGCCCGGCTGGTCGCCGGACGTCAGGCTCGAAGTGCGTGACAGAGCACTATCGGGCACCTTGCTCGATCACGTCGGGCCCCAGGATGCACCGATTCGCAAAGTACTCGTCAAAGTAGGCAACCGTTACCTGACCTACAATGGCAGTGAGCAAATGCTGCATGGCCTGGATGATATCTACGCCTCGGTGCTGCACGCGTTGCCTGATCCAGAGCGCGCGGCACTGGGCTTTCCCCATACTGGTCAAGGCCAGGCGCTAAAGGAGGCGCTGGCAAAACGCACGCCGATGTCTCGGCAAATACTGAGCACGGTTCTGGGGCTTGAACCGACAACCCTGAAAACCGAATCCCCCCTGCAACTGGCCAAAGGTCGAGTCGGGTATCCAGCGTTGGAAACAGAAGTCGAACGTTGTGCCCGCGCACCTTTCGCGTGCTTCCCGGCCAACCCAAGGAGGATCAGGCATCTGAAGTCCAAGCTGTTCCCCATGCATACCTTTGAGGTCATAGAACGTTTTCTGGAACTTGATAGCCTCTACAGCCGTGCAGGGCTGGCCCGGCTTGAGGCGCTGAACAAAGAATACAAAGTGCTCAAAGACTCCCTTGCCGACTGGGTCGGCGGACCTCTGGAAGTGGTTCAGGTCTCCGAAAACCACATCCGCCTCGTTCACTTGCGCGACAAAACCCGTGTTGCCAACAAAATCATCAGATGCTGGCAGCGCAGTTCGGGGCTTGGTGGAGAACACCCTGGAGCGAGTCTCAATATCAGCCATATAAATCTCGCCAAGTTGCCCGTGCTCAATGCCGACTTCAGTCACGTTACTTCGTTGAACATGAGCGATATGCATCTGCACACCAGCATTGAATCATTCCTGGTTCAGTTCCCGAATCTGGTAGAGCTGAAACTTGAATCAGCCCATCTTCGAGAACTCCCCGACTCACTGTTCAACCTCAAAAATCTGAACCGACTTCACCTGTCGAAAAACGAGATTACGCTTACCGAAGCTGGCGTAGGTAAATGGGCAACCCTGAACAATCTCAAAGTCCTCAACTTAAGTAACAACCCCCTTGGCGTCACACCGGACTTCACCCACATGACCGAACTGGTCCGGCTGAACTTAAAAAATACCGGGCTCACACAATGGCCGACGGGCATTGAACATCTGCCGCAGCTGACGCACCTCGACTTGCGCACTAACAGCCTGACAACTCTGCCGCAGGCTTACTTCCAGATACCGGTGCACAGGTTAAGAAGCACTTTTTTACACGGCAATCCTTTTGATCACTCGACCCTGGAAGCAGTCAATGCATACCGAGCCCGCCTGGGGCTGGCCCTGGAGGTGCGCGTGCATGCGCCCGTGCAAACCCGCAGCGTCAACCTCTGGCTCGATCAAACACTGACGGAATCCGAACGAGCCCTGAAAACGGACCTTTGGGCGGCATTGGAGGCAGAGCCCCACTCAGAAAACTTTTTTAAGGTCATTCGCGATCTCGTCGTATCTGCTGACTTCGAGCGCGACCGCCAACAGTTGACCGAAAAAGTCTGGAAAGTACTGGAGTGCGCCGCAGAAGACAGCGGGTATCGAGAAGAAGTGTTTGCCAGTTCCCTGGAAAACGAAACATGCGTGGACCGCACCTCGACTATTTTCAGCCGCTTCGGGTTCAAGCTTTTGCTGCGCGATGCCTTGCTGGCTAAAGGCAGCGCCAAAGAAACCAAACTGCTCAAACTCATGAAAGGTCGTGTGCGTTTACTCGAGCTGGACGATATCGCCGAAACCCAGATCGCCTTGCAGACTTACGCCTATGAGTCAGCCGTGAGTGAAGGCGTGTTGCCGCCCCAGGAAATACTCAGACTTAAACCTGACGAGCTTGAAGTGAGGTTGATCTATCAGGTGGATCTGGCCCAACGTCTTGAGTTGCCCTGGCAGCCGTCGCATATGCAATTCAGGGCCATTGCAAAAATATCCCCGGCGCAAGTCGAGGAGGCTTATCAGATCGTGCTCAATCAAGAGGCCACACCCGGCTACATGGCGAAAAAGCTACTTGAGGAAGGCCTGTGGCGTGACTACATCGAGTCGGCATACAGAGGCGACATAAAAAACAGCAACGTACTTTTTGAACAGCGCTATCACGATCTGGAAACACTCAAGGAAAAGCAACAGCAGTGGGCGGACACCGCTGGCAGCGATGACACTGACGCACGCGCCCTGCTGCAACGCGAGTTAAAACAGCTGGCGCAAAGACTGATCATCGATGAAGCCCGGGTGTTCACAGATGCCCCGATGCCGAAGGCCGACTATGACGCAGCGCTTGAAAAAATAAATCAGCAGAAGAATAAAAACCTGGAGCGCATCACCCAGAACATTCTTGATAAAAAACCCCTGGAGACCATTTTCGAGGAGTGATCCCAGCCTAATAGCCACGCACCGCTGCTCTGCACAGCCTTTGCATTTAAGCGCTATTAGAGTCACCCTGCGCGCCGCCAACAGGTAGCGCGCACTCTCAACTGCGCCCATTTTTTTCAACTTTGTCTGAGTACTCGCCGTGATGCTGAACGGACGCGACCACCGCATCGATTTCTTTCGCGGGCTGGCGCTGATTTTTATTTTCTGGGATCACATCCCGCACAACCCGCTGGCCGAATTGACTGTGCGCAATTTCGGCTTCAGTGATGCGGCGGAGATCTTTGTGTTCCTGGCCGGTTATGCCGCAGTGCTGGCCTACGGAAAAATCGCTCAACGCGACGGGTTTCTGGTCGCCAGTGTCAAAATCCTGCGCCGTGCCTGGGTGCTGTACGTGGTGCATATCTTCCTGCTGGCAGTGCTGATGGGCATCGTCTTTTATGCCAACAACCACGTCGAAACCCGCGATCTGGTACAGGAGATGGGCCTCCAGTATTTCTTGAGCAACCCGCAACAGGCGCTGACCGACGAGTTGCTGCTGCGCTTCAAACCCAACCTGATGGACCCCCTGCCGCTGTATATCGTGCTGTTGCTCGGGTTGCCGCTGGCCCTGCCCATGCTGCTGCGTAACGCCCACTACGTGGTCGGGGCTTCATTGGTGCTGTACCTGCTGGCCCCCGTGTGGAACCTTGCCGCGCAGGAAGGCGGCGTGTGGTTCTTCAACCCCATGGCCTGGCAGTTCCTGTTTATTCTGGGCGGCGCGGCGGCGATCCACGGGCAACGGGCCAAAGCACCCGAAACCCGGCCATTGTCCCGTCAGCCATTGTTTGTCGGTGCGGCGGCTTACCTGTTGATCACCGGCTTGCTGGCACTGTCGTGGAAGTGGCCGCAGGTGCACGACGCGATCATGCCGCTCTGGCTGGGCGAGCATTTATACCCGATCAGCAAAACCAACCTCTCCCCGGTGCGGCTCCTGCACTTTCTGGCCCTGGCTTATGTGGCGGCCAGACTGATCCCCCACAGTGGCTGGCTGAACAACTGGTTTGCCCGCCAAACCCGTCGCATGGGCCGTTACTCGCTGGAAGTGTTCTGCCTCGGGGTGATCCTGGCGCCACTGGCCGACATGCTCAATGCGCTGGGCGGTGACGGGCTGGTCATGCAGCTGTTCAGTGC
>JBILYW010000226.1:0-5946 GCA_044377555.1 Pseudomonas sp. | reverse complement strand
CTCGCCGCCAACCAGGCCGGCCGGTCGGCCGCCTCGGCGGGCATTGCTTTTGATCTGCCCGCCCCTTCGGGAGGCCGAGTGGAGGTTCTGCGCAGTGGGTCTCCCGGCATGGATGCCGGGGGAGCCGTGTTGGGCCATGGATGGCCCGTCACGGCGTGCCCACGGAGCGGGACCGGAGCGAGGGACACCTGAGCGCAGCGAGGGCCGTACGCTGGGGCAAGGCCTTTTTGCTTACTTTTGTGGCTGTTTGACAAAAGTGAGCCGCCGTAAGGGCGGAACCCGTAGAAAGCCGTGGCGCATTGAACGGATATGTACGCTGTTCAGCTGTTCAATAGCTGCAAAAACAACAGAACCACCAAGTACATATCCGCCACAAAAGCCCAACTGGAATAGGGGCATTCGCGTTGTTTGTACATCCCCCTGGCTACAGCAAAAGCAAAGGTTAAGGCTTGAAACTGCACACCCCCTTGTGGGAGCGGGCTCGCTCGCGATGGCATCGGCGCGATTCAACTCAAATACCGCGCCGCTTGCATCGCGAGCAAGCCCGCTCCCACAGAGGAGATGTGCGAGTCTCGCAGACCTCGCCGCCAAACAGGCCGGCCGCCTCGAACGCCTTTGATCGGCCCGCCCCTTCGACGTGCCCACGGAGCAGGACCGGAGCAAGGGCGAAACCCGTAAAACACCGTGGCACAGCGAATGGATATGTACCCTGTAAAAGCATTTGCTGGCGCTACACACCAGATCGCAGCCTTCGGCAGCGGCTACAGGTTATGTACCTGCCCCCTCAACCCAGCAATGCCTGCAAATCGTTATACAAAGCCTGCGGTATCTGCACCCCGTCCACCAGACTGCGCGCCCGCGCCTCATACCGGCGTTGCGACGGCAACCGCGCACCCTGCCCCTCAATCCCGGCAAACAACACCTCAGCCCGGGCCAGATGCTGCTCGGTTGCCGCCCCCAGAAAACGCTGCGGATCAAACGCAATAATCAACTCACCATGGTACGGCGAAGACTTGCTCCCCGCGTCATACGCCAACGATTCAGCACTGGTCAAATCACCGATCAAAGGCCCGGCAATCAACTCCACCATCGCCGCCAGCGCCGAGCCTTTGTGCCCACCGAAGGTCAGCATCGCCCCCGCATCAAGCACCACATTGGCATCAGTACTCGGCTGCCCGTGCGCATCCACTCCCCAGCCCTCAGGAATCGCCTTGCCGGCACGGCGATGCAACTCAATATCCCCCCGGGCAATGGCACTGGTGGCGAAATCAAAAACGAAGGGATCATTACCCGCACGCGGCCAGCCAAACGCAATGGGGTTGGTGCCAAATACCGGTTGATTGCCTCCTGCAGGCGCCACCCAGGCATGGCTCGGGTTACAGGCCAGCGCCACCAGTCCGGCCGCCGTCAGTTGCTCAATCTCCACCCACAACGCAGAAAAGTGCACACACCGGTTAATCGCCAGCGCCGCAATACCATTAGCCCGGGTTTTTTCCTGCAGCATTGGCAAACCCGCCTGAAACGCCAGCTGAGAAAAACCACCCGCCGCATCCACACGCACGATCGAAGGCGCCTGATCGATGACCTGCGGCACGGCATCAGGCGAAACCTTGCCCGCGCGCAAGGAATTGACACACCCCAACACCCGGTACAGACCGTGGGAAGCGCAGCCGTCGCGCTCCCCGGCCAGCACCGTAGCACTCACCGCACGGGCATGGGCCTGATTGAAACCGTTATGCAACAAGATGGATTCGGCCAGCTCATACGCTTGGGCCAGGGACAGTCGGATCATGGTCAACTCCTTGAACAGACCTTCCAGACTGGCCCGTTCCAGGGTTCGCGGCTTGATCGATTCAGGCCGGGGACATGACGAATTCGGCACAATCTGGCTCAAGCGCCGCCAAGCGGTGGAAGTGTCCGGTAATCGCCTCCACCAACGCCGCATCCTGTATCGGGTGCAACCCCGGATACGGACGCCCGTTGTAGTTCCCGCTCCAGGTCAACACCGCTTCGACACTGCCGCTGTCCTGGTACAGGGTTCGCATCAACAGACACTCCTGATCCTTGCTGTCGGGGCAACGCAGCGCGTAATGCAGGGCCAGGGCACTGCCAAACGCCAGGGCGCTGCTGTCGATGCCGTGCTTTTGGGCCAGGTCGATGCTGCGAAAAATACGCTCGTTACGTTGCAGTTTACGCAGCGGGTCCCGACCCACACGGGCGCAGGGGTCCTTGAACGACGTGCTGCAACGCTCCAGAAAGGTTTTCGAAAAATCCGCAACGGCTTGAGCCATGTGCGGGTACTCAGCCACCAGCGCCGGGCCGACCTCCCGGTCAATCAAGTGTCGGGCCAGGGCGCTGACCCGCGGGTCGCCCATGCCCTGCCCCAACCAGGAATGCCCCAGCAGGCTGGCGTACCAGGCAATGATGGCGTGGGGGCCATTCCACAGCAGGTTTTTCATCACCTGGGTCTGGGTGATGTCATCCACGGTTTTGACCTGGCGCAGGCGCTCCAGAAGATTGCTGCAGCGCTCGGCATACAACGGCATGTCCGACTCGCTGTTGAACAGAATCAGGTGCAACTGGCTCAGCGCATTGCTGGATTGGGCGAAGGGCCGAAAACGGCTGATCAGCCGCTCGTACTCGGGTACCGGTGTCTTGGCGCAGGCTTTCGGTGCATCCACCTCGTCACTCAGGCTGTTCTGGAACATTTTCGACTTGATGCGCAACTGGCGCACCAGCGACTCGGTGGAAATTTTCGAGACGATGCGGCTGACTACGGTTTCGGCAAAGTGCGTATTGGCCAGGATTTTCTGGCACAACTCGGGGCTGACCAGCAGCTCCAGCTGAGCTTGCACGTGACGGCGAACGAAGTCCGCGCCACCGACTTTGTTCAACACGATAAGGATCGTCAGCTCGCGGCCACGACGCTCATAGCGCCGGATCAGGCCCTTGGCAATCACATCCGCCTGTTTGCGGATCGCAGGCTCCGGCAGGGTGAGCCCGACGATTTCCGCCACGTCGTACATGTTGATCACCGCCTCGGCGTCGTCCATGTCGATCATGCGCAGGTTTTCGATGGTCTGATCGAAAGACGTGGCGCCATAACGCACGCTGAACCGGCCAAACGCCTGGATGGTGTCGCGCAGCATCCGCGAACGGGTCGCTGCAATGATCTCGCACGGCCGGGTGTAGCCGTCCCAGTGGGAGAAAATCTGCGTCAGGTAACCGCCGCCCATCGCGCCAAAACCGTGAATACCGGCACTGAACTGGTTGAGTGCCTGGGGGAAACTCTCGGTGAGTTCCGGGGTACCTAGGTCGGGCATGCAATCGTTCAAGTCGGCCAGAAACTGGTGCATGTTCTGGTAAGCCTTCAACGCCCCGGCCTTGACTTCGGGTGCGGGTGGCTTGATGTCTTCGATCAGGATCGGTTGGCCTTCGGCACGGATCGCTGACAACAGGCCATTTTCAGAGTCCTCCAGCATCAGGCAATGCTGGGGCAGGCAATTGAGCGCGCTGGCCGCCTTGAGGAAAATCTCCGGATGGGGCTTGCCCTGGGTCACTTCATCGCCGCACACGGTGATGTCGAAATACTTGAGCACGTTGGCATTGATCAAGTATTCCTCGGCGATGGCGCGACGGCTCGACGTGGCTACAGCCATGGTCAGGCCGTACTTGCGCAAGCGCTCCAGCACTTCCAGCAAACCGTCCTTGATCGGCACCCCCTGATTGCGCACATGGGCCAGTTCCAGCTCATCGGCGCGCTGGCGGACTGCCGCATACGGGAAGTCTTCACCGTGGTTGGCTTTGGCCAGTTCCTCAGCCTTCTTCGCACTCAGGCCCAATGACCCGATCAGGGTTTCTTCACTGAGCGGCGTACCGTAGATCTCGAGTGCCGCCTGCTTGAGGGTTTTGAAACGCAGGCGCTCGGTGTCGAACATGGTGCCGTCCATATCGAAGATGGCACTGAAAATTCTCTTGCCCTGGAAATAAATCATGGGGGGTGCAACTCCTTGTGTAGCGGGAGCGTCTCGTAGCCATGCGCAGGCCAGAAAACGCTGTCGTGACTTGACCAAAAACCGGCCATTCAAAGGCTCAGGCGGGTCGCAGTACAGTCAGAAAGTGGTGGGGAGCAAATCAGCGCAAATCAGGCGGAGGGACGTAACAAAGGCGCCAGTCGACGCAGCGGCCAGGTAAACAGCGGGGTAAAGCGAAGAGGACAACGAGGCGAGAAACAGACCCTGTCACTGCGTGAACGCAGCCTTTGACGTGAGGCCCACAACTCGCAATCAGGGATGCGAAGTGTGAGCCGAACTGGCGATTGATACGTGTGATTCCATCCATAAGAGCGTTGTAATTTCCTGTAATACGGTTGGTTGCCTTTTTAGCTATACCCCATCCAAAGCCTGAAAATCAAGGTTTGCATGCCCGGCATCGCGATATCCGGGCTACAAAACACAGAAGTGACAGTGCCCCGTCACGTCCCCAAAACGATCAGATTTCACTGTCCCAAATAACCGTGATATTGCCCCTGTAGGTACTCCCGGAATGGTCGTTGATCATGCTGTGGGTCTGGTCGCGAGCCACTTCAAAGTGCAATGACGCCTGGCCGTTGTCCACGTAGTGGCTGGGCGAAAACACCGCGGGGGTCGTACTCAACAGAACGCGCTCAACCGGCCGGTTCAACGCATCGAGCATGCCCGACGGCAGCGTCACCCGTGTTTCCACCAGGACGGTATGGCCCGCGGCATTTTGTATCGCGCACTGGGTGGCCAACAGGTATTCACATTGCATCTCCATGCTGAACTGGGAGGAAGACCACATTTTGAAGTTCTTGTTGGCCACCAGCTTTTCCGGGCGCCGCCCGTTGTTCAACCATTGCTGCCAACCCCCTGCAGGGTTGAGTACCACCCGATTGTCCCCGGCCGGGAACAGAAACTTGAGGGTATGTTTGACCTCCAGGGTGAAGTTCATGATGACCTGGTTGTCGTTGGGGAGCATCACATCGCCGAAGTCGAAGTCCATGCCGGGGCCAACAGTGTAGATGAGGGAGCCTCGATAAATACCGCTCTCCATTTTCAGCGGATCGGGGGCAACCATCCGATAAGACACACTGGGATTGCGCAACAGCACGCTGTCGATTTCATACGCCGGCGATTTGCCACAAGGTACCGCCTGGGGGGTCATCCAGAAGTAGTCGGCGTCGATAGGGGAGGCCCACATCGCGGCTCCCCGAGTGCAGGGCGCTGACGCGTAGTAACCCCAGGCTTGCCCTTTCCAGAGATGACTGTTGGCTGTATCACCATTCCCCGTCGGTATACCAGTGATCAGCGAAACATCACGGGTCCGGTGGGTCCCGCTGAAAGCCGAGATGGAAAACTCCAGCTGCGCCGTATCCCCTGACGTGTTCGTTACCTGAAGCGTTCTGGCCTCGGCCGGGACCTTGACCATCAAGCCATCACGAATATTGGCATGGTTGGCCAGAATCGGACGCTGCGATTGCGCCTGTATCCCCAGCCGGATGCTGTACAGCCCCAGGGAGCTGCAAAGAGCGGGGAACGTGGTGCACAGCCCGGACATAGGCGTGGTGTTTGTAAACTGGTTGATATGCGGGTTGGCCGAGTCCGGGGAAAAGGTGGCGCTAATCTCAACCGTGGACGCCTGCGCCCAGGGCGCCATAAGCCCTGCCACAATAGCGCCGAGCAAAGTACCTCTGCGCGCGCCCGTAGCCGGGGGCTTTTTGTTGGATAGGTTCATGGCCGGGTGCACACCTTGTTTGGTTTATTGCCCTCAATCGGTACCCGTTTAAACAGGCGGCTGAGGGAGTCGTAATTGAATTCACTTAACTCGAAAGGCATCTATTGGTAAGCCGCTAAGCATCCGGGATGGGCGAGTCAAACAGGATCAGCACAGCGCCGTAATATTCGCCCGGTTTGAACCCGCCATCCG
>JBILYW010000225.1:0-5974 GCA_044377555.1 Pseudomonas sp. | reverse complement strand
CCAGTGCTGCTACCAGGATCGCCTTGATGGTGTGCATGCGGTTCTCGGCCTGCTCAAAGGCAATGTTGACAGGGGACTCGAACACTTCCTCGGTCACTTCAATGCCGTTTTTCAGGTTTGGATGGTGTTCTGCCACATCCTTGCCGACCTTGGTTTCACAGTTGTGGAACGCAGGCAGACAGTGCATGAACTTCACGCGCGGGTTTTCTGCGGCCTTGATCATGTCGCTGTTGACCTGGTAAGGCAGCAGCAGTTTGATGCGGTCGTTCCAGGCTTCAACCGGCTCGCCCATCGATACCCAGACGTCGGTGTGGATAAAGTCCACGCCTTTGACGGCGGCTTTCGGGTCTTCGGTCAGGGTGATTTTGGCACCGCTTTCCTTGGCGAATTCCTGGCACTGCTTAACAAACGACTCTTCCGGCCACAGGCTTTTCGGTGCGGCGATACGCACGTCCATGCCCAGTTTTGCGCCGATCAGCAGCAGCGAGTTACCCATGTTGTTGCGGGCGTCACCCAGGTACGCGTAGCTGATGTTGTGCAGTGGCTTGTCGCTGTGTTCGCGCATGGTGAGCACGTCGGCGATCATTTGCGTCGGGTGGAACTCGGCGGTCAGGCCGTTGAATACCGGTACGCCAGCGTACTTGGCCAGTTCTTCCACGATGGCTTGTTCAAAACCACGGTACTCGATGGCGTCAAACATGCGACCCAGAACGCGGGCGGTGTCTTTCATGCTTTCTTTGTGACCGATCTGCGAAGAAACCGGGTCGATGTAAGTCACGTGGGCGCCCTGGTCGTGGGCTGCGACTTCGAACGCGCAACGGGTGCGGGTCGAGGTTTTTTCAAAGATCAGCGCAATGTTTTTGCCTTTCAAGTGCGGCTCTTCAGTACCGGTGTACTTGGCGCGCTTGAGATCGCGGGACAGATCCAGCAGGTAGTGCAGCTCACGTGGAGTGTGGTGCACAAGGCTCAGCAAGCTGCGGTTTTTCATGTTAAACGCCATGGGGATCTCCTGGGTTTTTCGATAACCGGCTTGCGCCGCCCCTTGTGGGGGCCAGCGCAAGCAATCATTTAAGTGAATTAATAGTCGATCGGGTCACGGATGATCGGGCAGGTCATGCAGTGACCGCCGCCACGGCCGCGTCCCAGTTCGGAAGCGCTGATGGTGATCACTTCAACGCCAGCCTTGCGCAGCAGGGTGTTGGTGTAGGTGTTGCGGTCGTAACCGATCACCACGCCAGGTTCCAGCGCCACCACGTTGTTGCCGTCATCCCACTGCTCGCGTTCTGCCGCGAAGGAGTTGCCGCCGGTTTCGACGACACGCAGTTTTTTCAGGCCCAGGGCGTGTGCCACGACTTCGAGGAAGCTGCCTTCTTCGCGTCGTATATCGATGCCGCCTTGTTTCTTGTCATCCGGATACAGGGAGAAGGCAACGATCTGTTTCACCACTTCAGGGAAGATGGTGACCAGGTCGCGGTCGCAGAAGCTGAACACGGTGTCCAGGTGCATCGCGGCGCGGGAGCGCGGCATGCCGGCTACGATGATGCGTTCTACAGCTTTGTTCTTGAACAGGTTCAGCGCCAGTTGGCCGATGGCCTGACGCGAAGTGCGCTCGCCCATGCCGATCAGTACCACGCCTTTGCCGATTGGCATCACGTCGCCGCCTTCAAGGCTGGCGTTGCCGTGGTCGACAGTCGGGTCGCCGTACCAGATCTGGAAGTCGGCGTTGGTGAACTCGGGGTGGAACTTGTAAATCGCGGTGGTCAGCAGGGTTTCCTGGCGACGTGCCGGCCAGTACATCGGGTTCAGCGTCACGCCACCGTAGATCCAGCAAGTGGTGTCACGGGTGAACTGAGTGTTGGGCAGCGGTGGCAGGATAAAACTGGTGTGACCCAGGAAGTCCCGGAACATCTGGATGGTCTTGCCACCGAAGCTGTCTGGCAGGTCGTCTGCCGACACGCCGCCGATCAGGTATTCGGCCGCCTGGCGTGGCTCAAGGCTCTTGATCCAGGATTTGACTTCGTTGACCAGGCCCACGCCCACCTGATTGGGGGTCACTTTGTGGTCCAGGATCCAGTCCAGTGCTTCTGGAATGGCGACGATGTCGGTCAGCAGGTTGTGCATTTCCAGCACATCAATGCCGCGGTCGCGCATTTTGGTGACGAAGTCGAAGTGGTCACGCTTGGCCTGGTTGACCCACAGCACGTCATCAAACAGCAGTTCATCACAGTTGCTTGGGGTCAGGCGCTGGTGAGCCAGGCCCGGGGAACACACCATAACCTTATGCAGCTTTCCGGCTTCGGAATGCACGCCGTACTTCACTTTATCCGTGGTCATTACAGTCATCCTCCAAAGTACACAAACAGGTTGTTACAGGGTCAGGAAGCCGTCGTAGAGACCATAGGCCGCCACCAGGGCGCCGATCACTACTGCAGCAAAAATAACTTTCTCGATGTTGGTGAAAACGGGCTGGCCACTTTCGCGCTTGGCCTTGGCGAACAGAATCGCGCCAGGTGCGTACAGCAGGGCCGAGAGCAGCAGGTACTTGAGGCCGCCGGCATAGATCAGCCAGATGGCGTAGATCAACGCAACACCACCGATGATCAGGTCTTTCTTGCGTTCAGCCAGGGCGTTCTCGTAAGTCTCGGAGCGCACCGCCAGCAGGAAGCCGTAGGCTGCCGACCAGAGGTAAGGCACCAGGATCATCGAGGTCGCCAGGTAGATCAGCGACAGATAAGTACTGGCCGAGAACAGGGTGATGATCAGGAACAGTTGCACCATGGCGTTGGTCAGCCACAGGGCATTGACCGGTACATGGTTGGCGTTTTCCTTTTTCAGGAAGGCCGGCATGGTGTGGTCTTTGGCGGCCGAGAACATGATTTCGGCACACAGCAGCACCCAGGACAGCAGGGCACCCAGCAGCGAGATGATCAAGCCAACGCTGATCAGTACCGCACCCCAGTGACCGACCACATGCTCAAGCACGGCCGCCATCGAAGGGTTCTGCAATTTTGCCAGTTCAGGCTGAGTCATGATGCCCAGCGACAGCACGTTCACCAGCACCAGCAACAGCAGCACGGTGATAAAGCCGATCACGGTGGCCCGACCTACGTCGGAGCGCTTTTCGGCACGGGAAGAGAAGATGCTCGCGCCTTCGATACCGATGAACACCCACACGGTGACCAGCATCATGTTGCGCACCTGATCCATCACGCTGCCCAGATCCGGGTTTTTCAAGCCCCAGATGTCACTGGTGAAGATGTCCAGTTTGAACGCGAAGATTGCAATCAGGATAAACAGGACCAGCGGCACGATCTTGGCAACAGTGGTTACCAGGTTGATGAACGCTGCTTCCTTGATCCCGCGCAGTACCAGGAAATGCACGGCCCAGAGCAGGATTGAGGCGCCGATGATGGCGGCAGGGGTGTTGCCTTCGCCGAAGATCGGGAAGAAGTAACCCAGGGTACTGAACAGCAACACGAAGTAGCCGACGTTACCCAGCCAGGCACTGATCCAGTACCCCCAGGCAGACGAGAAACCCATGTAATCGCCGAACCCGGCCTTGGCATAAGCGTAAACACCACCGTCCAGGTCAGGTTTGCGGTTAGCGAGGGTCTGGAACACAAAAGCGAGGCTCAACATACCGACTGCGGTAATTGCCCAACCGATCAGGATTGCACCCACATCGGCACTTGCGGCCATGTTTTGCGGCAGCGAAAAAATGCCGCCGCCAATCATTGAGCCGACTACCAGAGCAACCAACGCACCCAGTCGAAGTTTTCCAGGAGTATCAGACATTTGTAGTGACTCCAATCTAGGAGAAGTGAGGCTTCAAAGTAAATCCATTGGTATTTCAGCCAGTTGACATAGATCAGGGCATTACTACATTCCATTGTTTTTACAGCGGGGAAGGTCGCGATCACGTATTTTTATGACGCCTCCTGAAAGCCTGCTCCACAGATGTTTTCAGGGTTGAATACGTTATTAACCACGGTGTCGTGGAGATTGAACCTAGACAGTATTTTCAGATTTGCAAATGTCATCGTCATGTTTCATGAATAGGTCGATGAAATTAAATCGTCATCTACATATGAACTATTTTTTAGGTTTCAATAGAAAATATAGTTATGAACAAAGGTAGGCTTATTGCGCGATCCTATTAAACGTATGGTCCCTGCATATATTTAGTCGGTGAACGGCAGTAGCCTGCCAACCATGAGTTTTCAATAAGTAGCAAGAGGTGGCGATGTCGCAACAGACACAGAAGCTTCGGCTCAACGCCCTGATCGCGTTGGTGGTGGGCTCAATGATTGGCGGCGGTATTTTTTCGTTGCCGCAAAATATCGCCGAGCATGCTGCGGGCGGTGCCGTGCTGATCGGTTGGGCGGTCACGGCGGTGGGGATGCTGGCGCTGGCTTTTGTGTTCCAGACCCTGGCCAATCGCAAGCCTGAGCTCGATTCAGGGGTGTATGCCTACGCCAAGGCCGGGTTCGGAGACTACATGGGCTTTTCGTCCGCCTGGGGGTACTGGATCAGCGCCTGGATGGGTAACGTCGGCTACTTCGTGTTGCTGTTCAGCACCCTGGGGTATTTTTTCCCTGTGTTCGGCCAGGGCAATACGCCGATAGCCATAGGTTGTGCGTCGCTGTTGCTGTGGGGAGTGCACTTTCTGGTGCTGCGCGGGATCAAGGAAGCAGCGTTCATCAACCAGCTGACCACGATCGCCAAAATCGTGCCGATCGTCATGTTTATCGTGCTGGCCGCCGTGGCGTTCAAGGCGGACATTTTCACCCGTGATTTCTGGGGCACTGAAACGCCGAGCCTGGGCAGCGTGATGGACCAGGTGCGCAACATGATGCTGGTCACGGTGTTTGTGTTTATCGGCATCGAAGGGGCGAGTGTCTACTCGGGCCGCGCGGAAAAACGCTCGGATGTGGGCAAGGCCACGGTCATCGGTTTTCTCGGGGTGCTGGCCTTGCTGGTGCTGGTGAACGTGCTGTCGCTGGGGATCATGAGCCAGCCGGAACTGGCGAAGCTGCAAAACCCGTCGATGGCCGGTGTGCTCAAGCATGTGGTGGGGGAGTGGGGCGCGATTCTGATCAGTATCGGGCTGGCGATTTCGCTGCTGGGGGCGTTGTTGTCGTGGGCGCTGCTGTGCGCCGAGATCCTGTATGCCACGGCCCGGGACAACACCATGCCGGCGTTCCTGAAAAAGGAAAACGCCAACCATGTACCGGTCAATGCCCTGTGGCTGACCAACACGATGATTCAGATTTTCCTGATCATCACCCTGGTGTCGTCCGGCACCTATACCAGCCTGATTTACCTTGCCTCGTCGATGATCCTGGTGCCTTACCTCTGGTCGGCAGCCTATGCGGTGTTGCTGTGCGTGAGAGGCGAGACCTACAGGCAAGCGAGTCGTCGGCGGATCAAGGATCTGGTGGTTGGAGCGGTCGCGCTGACTTACGCCATCTGGCTGCTGTATGCGGCAGGGCCCAAGTACTTGTTGCTGTCGGCATTGCTGTATGCACCCGGGGTGTTCTTCTTTGCCAAGGCCAAGCGCGAGCAGGGGGAAGTGTTGTTCAAACCGTGGGAGAAGGTGATTTTTGCGGCGGTGCTGATGACTGCACTGGGGGCGGCGTATGCGCTGTATAGCGGCGCGTTGACCTTGTAGAGGCAAGCGTACAACTTGTGGGAGCGGGCTTGCTCGCGATGGAATTACTGTGTTTTGCCTGATAACCGCGCCGCCTGAATCGCGAGCAAGCCCGCTCCCACAATAACCAGGATTTCATCACTGCATTTACGGCAGTTTTGCGGTTGCTACAGGCAAGCGCTCCGGTCGTGACCAGATCCACAGGTTGCCCATGCTCATGCCGGCAATGGCGAGGAAGACCGGCCATTGGTGGTCGAGCACATACAGCATCAACCCTGCACACAGCAGCATGCTGATGGTGGCGCTGACCTTGGCCTTGCGCTG
>JBILYW010000224.1:0-5995 GCA_044377555.1 Pseudomonas sp. | reverse complement strand
CCGCTGACGATAGGGGCGGCGCGTTTGGGCCAGGCCAGCAGCAGGCCCACGGTCGCCAGCGCAATAATGCTCGCGCCCATGCTCCACATGCCCCAATGGCCGACCATCAGCACGCCCAGTGGCGCGCCAATGGCTATCGCGCCGTAGCTGGCGATGCCGTTCCAGGAAATCACCTTGGCCGTGTTGTGTGCGCCTACCCGGCCAATGCCCCAGCCGATGGCGCCCGAGCCCACCAGGCTTTCCGCGCTGCCCAGCACCAGCCGGCCGATCAGCAGGCAGGTCAGGCTCAAGGCCGGCGTTGCCGAGGTCCAGCTGGATGCCAGCATCAATACACCGCTCAGGCCGCAGCCCGCCAGGCCATACATCACGGCGCGCTTGCTGCCAAGGTTGTCGATGATACGGCTGGCGTAAGGACGGCTCAGCAACGTGGCCAGATACTGCACGCTGATCACCAGGCCGGCGATGACGGTGCCGAAACCGAGGTGGTTGTGGACGTAGCCGGGCAGAACGGCCAGCGGGATGCCGATATTCAGGTAGCCGATAAAAGTGAACAGAACGATGGAAACCACTTGTAGCGTGATTGCCATGGGGCGCTGAGTGTCAGGCATGGGGTAGGGGTCCTGCGGGGAGCGGTTGGGTGCAGATTACAGTGGTGCTACCAATTTTGTCGCGATCAAGGCGGCCAGGGCATTTTCCCGGGTGCCGAAACGCTTGAGCAAAGTCGCTTGTTTCTCGGGGCTGAGGCGCTCCCAAAGGTCGATCATTTTTTCGGCGGTGCCGATCAGAACGCTGGCTTGGGTGTCGCTGAAAGTGTCAGTCACGCTTAAATCCGGGATAGGGGGGTGGAGCGATTGTGTCAGACGGTGTGAAAAACAGGCTGCTTTTCGCACCGTCTGATTGTGAGCCGTCAGTCTTCGCTGTCGGCCTGGAGGCTTTCTGGTGCCTCATCCAGTGCGGTGTTTTCACCGCTGGAGTGTTGCGGGTTTGGCTGCTGAGTTTCGTGCAGGCTTGGGAAGGGGAGGTTTGGGATCTCGTGCATCGTCGCGCTCCTCGCAAGGTGTGTTTAAGTAGCTTGCTAAGGATACAGGACAGAGTGTGACAATTTGTCTTTTTATTGCGTCTGGGGGGAATTTAAACGGATGTGTGGGAGGGGTAATTGGACTTGCTCGCTGTGCGGGCGGTACTGCTTGTCAGCTCCACGGGTTATCCGGTGCCATGCAGGATAAATGTGGGAGCGGGCTTGCTCGCGATGCAGGCGGCGCGGTCTCGCAATCGAACCGCGCTGATGCCATCGCGAGCAAGCTCGCTCCCACAGAGTGCCCGCTAGCGGGTACACACCTGTGCAATCGCCTTGGCCAGCTGGCTGAGGCGAGCGCTATCAACCCCGGCCATATTGGCGCGACCAGAACCGACCATGTACACGCTGTGTTTCTCGCGCAACAACTGGACTTGTTCTGCTGTCAGGCCGGTGTACGAAAACATCCCGCGTTGCTGATTGATATGAGCAAAGTGCTCAGCCAGTCCGAACGGGGCCAGGGCCTCGACCAGGCCGCTGCGCAATTGCGCGATACGGCTGCGCATGGCTTCCACTTCGTCAGTCCACAGGCGTTTGAGCTGTGCATCGCCGAGGATGGTGGCAACCACTGCCGCACCATGATCCGGCGGGTTGGACCACAGGTTGCGCGCCAGATAGGCCAGTTGGCTGCGGATGTCCGTCAGTTTCTCGGCATCGTTGGCGCACACGATCAAAGCGCCGACCCGTTCGCGGTACAGGCCGAAGTTCTTCGAGCACGAGCTGGTGATCAGCACTTCCGGCAGTTCGCTGACGAACAGGCGGGTCGACCATGCATCTTCTTCCAGCCCGTCGCCGAAGCCCTGGTAGGCGAAGTCGATCAGCGGCAGCAGTTCGCGACGGCGCACCACATCCAGCACCTGCAACCAGTCAGCCCGGGACAGGTCGAAACCGGTCGGGTTGTGGCAGCACGCATGCAGCAGCACCACATCGCCTTTTGGCGCGTGTTCCAGTGCCTGGAGCATGGCCGCAACGTTGAGCTTGTTGTCGCTGCCCACGTAGGGGTAGTGACTGATCTTCAGCCCGGCAGCGGCAAAGATGCTTTCATGGATCGGCCAGGTCGGATCGCTCAACCAGATCCCGCGGCCCGGCAGGCAGTGCGCGATAAAGTCGGCGCTCAGGCGCAGCGCGCCGGTGCCGCCCGGGGTCTGGGTGGCGCCTGCACGCTTGGCTGCCAGCAACGGCGAATCTTCGCCCAGCACCAGTTCACTGATCAGTTGCCCGAAACGGCTGTCGCCATGACCGCCGATATAGGTTTTGGTTTGCTGCTGGTCCACCAGGCGCTGTTCGGCCTGCTTGACCGACTGCAAGATCGGCGTCAGGCCGTTGGTGTCTTTATAGACACCCACGCCCAGGTCGAACTTGTTCGGGTTGCTGTCCTGCTGGTAGGCGTCCATCAAACCGAGGATCGGGTCGCCCGGCACCCGTCCAATGGCTGCAAAGTGCATTATTTGCGGCCTTCAGCGGTTTTTGCGACGTCGTCAGTGCGTGCGGCCATGATGAAATCGTTACGGTGCAGGCCTTTGATCGAATGGCTCCACCAGGTCACGGTGACCGAGCCCCACTCGGTCAGCAGGCCCGGGTGATGGCCTTCGGCTTCGGCGATTTGCCCCACGGCATTGGTGAACGCCAGTGCGAATTTGAAGTTCTTGAACAGAAAGACCTTTTCCAGCTGCATGACGCCGTCGCGAACTTCGATGTTCCAGTCTGGAATCTGTTTGATCAGCATCGGCAGTTCTTCGTCGCTGACCTGTGGAGCATCGGCGCGGCAGGCTTCGCAGTGGGCTTGGTTCAGTGCGTTCATGGTGGATTCCTGAATTCAGTTTTTATTGATGTGTAAAAAGACGTGTTAAGCCGCTTTCGGTTTGGGCGCGAACTTTGGCGCGTGCAGGCCCATGGTCATGCCTTTTGCCACCATGCCCATGATGTCTTCGTGGGCAAGGTCGAACAGTCGCTTCAAGTCCGGCAGGACAAAATACAGCGGCTGCAAAATATCGATACGGTATGGCGTGCGCATGGCTTCCAGCGGATCGAAGACCTGATGTTCCGGCTCTGAGGACAGGCTGTAAACCGTTTCTTTGGGCGACGAAAGAATCCCGCCGCCATAGATGCGTTTGCCTTCTGGCGTATCCACCAGGCCGAACTCGATGGTCATCCAGTACAGGCGGGCCAGGTACACCCGTTGCTCCTTGCTCGCTTGCAGCCCCAGCTTGCCGTAGGTATGGGTGAACTCGGCAAACCACGGGTTGGTCAGCAGCGGGCAGTGGCCGAAAATCTCGTGGAAAATATCCGGCTCTTGCAGGTAATCCAGCTCTTCGGGGGTACGAATAAAGGTCGCCACCGGGAATTGCTTGTTGGCGAGCAATTCAAAGAAGGTCTGGAAGGGGATCAGTGCGGGAACGCGGGCAACTTGCCAGCCAGTGGTGGCACCCAGTACCTGATTGATTTCACTCAGTTGCGGGATGCGGTCGTGGGGCAGGCCCAGTTTTTCGATGCCTTGCATGTACTCTGGGCAGGCGCGGCCTTCCAGCAGTTTCAGCTGACGGGTAATCAGTGTGTTCCACACGGCGTGTTCGCCAGGTGTGTAGTCGATAAAGCCACTGGCATCCGGCTCACGGGCGACGTATTTCGTTTGCTTCATGATGCTCTCCGCAAGGAAATCGTTTTTATTATTCGGTGTTGTTGCGATGCCTTAGTGATACCCCAAGTGATTGCTGCATGCAGCTAGCCTTAAGCCAGTAATGCTGGGATGATGCGCATTATTCGTAAAGTATTCGTTACGCATCGAGCGTTGGGCTGTCATTCTTGAGTACGCGACAGCAAAACTGTCACAAAATCGTGACGATGAAATGCTCTCCGGGGCAAAAACAACTCCCTTGTGGGAGCGGGCTTGCTCGCGATGCAGGCTGCGCGATTTGTCTGGCACACCGCGGCGATACAATCGCGAGCAAGCCCGCTCCCACATTAGATTTCTATTTTCAGTTATTCCCGAGCCCTGCCCATGCGTATCAAAGTCCACTGCCAAAACCGGATTGGTATCCTTCGCGACATTCTCAATCTGCTGGTTGCCTATGGCATCAACGTGAAACGGGGGGAGGTCGGGGGTGACCAGGGCAACGCGATTTACCTGTACTGCCCGAATTTGATTAACCTGCAATTCCAGGCCTTGCGCCCGAAATTTGAAACCATCGCCGGGGTATTTGGGGTCAAACGCGTAGGCTTGATGCCCAGCGAACGCCGGCATATGGAGCTCAATGCCTTGCTCGGGGCGCTGGAGTTTCCGGTGCTGTCCATCGACATGGGGGGCTGCATCGTTGCCGCCAACCGTGCAGCGGCGCAGTTGCTCGGGGTGCGGGTCGATGAAGTCCCGGGCATTTCCCTGTCGCGTTATGCCGAAGACTTCGACCTGCCCGAGCTGGTGCGGGCCAACAAGTCGCGGATCAACGGCTTGCGGGTCAAGATCAAGGGGCTGGTGTACCTGGCCGATATCGCGCCGCTGCAACTGGAACACGATGAAAGCGAGGCCATGGCCGGCGCTGTCCTGACCCTGCACCGTGCCGACCGTGTGGGCGAGCAGATCTACAACGTGCGCAAGCAGGAGTTGCGCGGTTTTGACAGCATCTTCCAGAGCTCCCGGGTCATGGCCGCCGTAGTGCGTGAGGCCCGGCGCATGGCACCACTGGACGCGCCGCTATTAATAGAAGGCGAAACCGGTACCGGCAAAGAACTGTTGGCCCGCGCCTGTCACCTGGCCAGCCCTCGTGGCCAGTCGCCGCTGATGGCACTCAACTGCGCAGGGCTGCCCGAGTCGATGGCCGAAACCGAGCTGTTCGGGTACGGCCCCGGGGCGTTTGAAGGTGCACGGGCCGAAGGCAAGCTCGGCCTGCTGGAGCTGACGGCGGGCGGTACGTTGTTTCTCGATGGCGTAGGCGAAATGAGCCCGCGTTTGCAGGTCAAGCTACTGCGCTTTTTGCAGGATGGTTGCTTTCGGCGGGTGGGCAGCGATGAAGAGGTGTACCTCGACGTGCGGGTAATGTGCGCCACCCAGGTCGACCTGTCCGAGTTGTGCGCCCGGGGCGAGTTCCGTCAGGACCTTTACCATCGGCTCAACGTGTTGTCGCTGCATATCCCGCCGCTGCGCGATTGCCTGGACGGGCTGGAGCCTTTGGTCGAGCACTTCCTGGATCAGGCCAGCCGCCAAATCGGTTGCCCGCTGCCCCGCCTGGCGCCTGCCGCGATGGACCGGCTGAGCCACTACCACTGGCCGGGCAACGTGCGCCAAC
Source organism: Pseudomonas sp. (assembly GCA_044377555.1). Lineage (GTDB taxonomy): Bacteria > Pseudomonadota > Gammaproteobacteria > Pseudomonadales > Pseudomonadaceae > Aquipseudomonas. Next base: position 640 of record JBILYW010000224.1, on the reverse strand, counting down.
TGGAGAACGTGCTGTTTCAGGCGGTGTCGCTCTGTGATGGCGGGGTGGTCAAGGCCGAGCATATCCGCCTGCCGGACTACGGCGTGCGCCAGCCTCTGGGCGAGTTTTCGCTGGAAGGCGGGCTGGAGCAGATTGTCGGGCGTTTCGAGAAGGCGGTGCTGGAGCAACTGTATTCCGAGCACCCGAGCAGCCGGTTGCTGGGCAAGCGCTTGGGGGTTTCCCACACCACCATCGCCAACAAATTGCGTGAGCACGACATTATCAAGCCTGGCAAGGAAACCTGAGCCTTTAAATAGTTACGTGTGGGAGCGGGCTTGCTCGCGATGGTATCGCTGCGGTGTGCCAGACAAATCGGGTCGCCTGAATCGCGAGCAAGCCCGCTCCCACGGGTTTTGCGTTGTCTGCAGGCTATGCCTTGCCGCTACCGGCATAACCCCGCCGTCTTCACCCGTCACTCAGTCGCCCCCAATCCCCCTCCAGCCCAGTCAAACCGGCCTTGCACCGCGTCAAAATAAAGTTGGTGCGCAAATTGCAATGACCTCTGCAGTACAGCGGTGGGCGGCAAGCGTCCGTCAGACAGAGGAAAGACTGTGGACAAGTACCTTTATGTGGCAATGACCGGCGCCAGTCAGAACGCACT
>JBILYW010000223.1:0-6006 GCA_044377555.1 Pseudomonas sp. | reverse complement strand
GCGGCCGGCGTTCTGGTTTTTCTCCATCCTGGGGAGCGCATGCGTGGTGGCGTATGCCATCTCTCAGGGCCTTAGCGTCGCCCCCGAAGGCGACATTCTGATGCTTCTGGCAGTCCTGATTTGCGGCTTGGGTTATGCGGAAGGGGCAAAGCTGTCCCGAACACTGGGCGGCTGGCAGGTGATTTCATGGGCACTGGTGCTGTCGCTGCCAGTGATGGCGCCACTGGCATGGTTATGGGCCCCCTCTTCCTTCGCCGGCATCCACCTGCCCGCCTGGCTGGGCCTGGCTTACATATCCGTCTTCAGCATGCTGATCGGTTTCGTATTCTGGTATCGGGGGCTGGCCCAGGGCGGGATCGCCGCAGTTGGGCAGCTACAGCTCCTGCAGCCTTTTTTCGGATTGGCGCTGGCGGCCACATTACTGCACGAGACAGTCAGCATCGGCATGTTCGGCGTGACGGCGGCGGTCATTCTGTGCGTCATTGCGGCCAGAAAAACGGCCCATTAAACCGCCTGTTCTGATTTGCATTACGCGGTCAATAACAAGAACGCCGTTACACGCCGGCGCGCAGCACCATAATCATCAAACACAAACAACCTTCAAAAACAATAACCAGGACTTCCTCCTTTATAAAATTGAAACTTCAGCATAGCGATTTACGCAACACCCGTCCTTACCCGACCTTACAACCTCTTACTTAAACTTAACCTTTCTCTATTGCCCGTCCGGGCAATAGTACAAATGACAAAAATAGGATTTTTCCTACACCCATACTTGACTCGCAATACCTCACCATGATCTAGTTGCACACGAACATATCAAGGGTAAGTAAGATGCAGGGCGACCGTGAAACTTCCACCGCATTTACTACGGTCAAGTGCACCTACGATCATGACACGTTTTTACTGAGTTACCCGCCCCTGCACACCACGCTCACGAGCAATGAAGGCCACCTGTTATTAGCCCTGATTGAAGGCGTGACCGACAAGGAGGATTTAATCAGTCGCGTATGGGGGGATCGGGGGCTCATTGTATCGGACAGCAGTTACTACAAAGCTCTTCACACCCTCAGGCATTACTTCTCCGAGGTTGGACTCGACAGGTCCATATTAAAAACACTGCCCCGGCGAGGCGTTGTTTTACTGCTTAAAATAGAACGCGTCTGCGACGATAACGGCAGCAACGACGTACCCGGCGAGCCAGAGCCTGCCGTACCCGACAGCCTCACCTTTGATACCCGTACGCCTCCCAGTGAAACACCTTCCCCCTCACTCACCATAAGTGACCCGCTTGAAAACAGTGAAGCCCCATTGGCGGATCCAACAGCGGAACAAGGCATTCCGGCCCCATCGCCCCCGAACGAAGTGAAGAGAAGGCACTTTTACAAAATGCCTTTTTACCTGACGTTATGCCTGGGTACCGCCCTGCCTGTTTATTATGCCTATATGCTTTTCAATAAACCGGTCCAGCTGGAGGGGTGGCGACTTTTATCAGAAACCCACGGCACAAGACTCTATGTCGAACGGGGGGAGAAAACACCGAAAGACAGCATCATTTCCACCATGGCTATGTTTGGTTCTTTCGTTGGTACAACAGGAACAACTTATTATGTCAAAAAAACATTATCAGAACTTTTAGTCAACTGTGAAAAACCAGAAAGCAAAGGAGAGGCGCTGTGTACAAATTACCTCATCATCGAACAAAAAAAGTAATCCTGCTCCTGAGCCTTGTCTCCACGCTGGTATTTGGAACCCTCATTATCCTGCAAGCCTATCAATATCATGAAGATATTCCCCAGGCACCCTGCTATGCCTCAATAGACTTCATCTACTCGACAGACAATAGCCAGCGCTGGGCCGGCAAAGGCGACATGTCCATCAACATGGACGCGGGGGAAATCTATCTTTACTTCAACCTCAAAGATCCGGACCAGCAAGAGTTTCTATATAACCGCAGGCTCGATGTGCAGTTTGACAAGCTGGACAGTTCACGCTTTTTGTTTAAAACCATCAACGCAAACGTTTTTGAAAGTGATAATAGCCTTAAACATGCCCTGTTTATGCGCCGCGGGCTGGAGGGGGGTCTTATTACCTTCTCGCGCTTCTCTGATGTTGAATATTACTACAACATCAATAATATTCTGACGGGTGTTTGCCACGTCCCCACTTAAGCACTGCAGGGCAAGCGGTAACTGCTCACCCCCGCCCAGCCCTTACCCGTCACTGCTCGATTGCCACGCCGAAACTCGCGCTGCACAAATATGGACAAACAGGTGGAATCCCCATGTTCGTACAGCGACACTTCTTCTTTATTTGCTTTTGCGAGCACCGACAGCAAGTGCCTGACAGTGCCTGCCGCCCTGGACAAATCAGTACTTGAACCCTGCACAAACCTCACCACATTCGTCAGCGCAATGTTGTACTGCGCAAACGACACCAAGGGAGGGTACACACCACACTGGCAAACATGCGCAGCGATCTTATGAATCACATCATTAATATCAGGCTCATTCGCCAGGTGGCCTTGACGGCTCAATACATCGAGAAAGCGCAATGCATTTCGAACATCGACATTCCTGAGGTCATTGGCACCCTGAACGGCCAGGGCCGCTTTAAAGGCAAAGTTTCTGCCCACGATGGGAATTGTTTTACGTGAATACATACAGCCATACCCTGGACGAGTTCTGACCCCATGCTCCCACAGCGCCCCCCCCCTTAACCCGACATCGGTCTTATATAGACTTTCCGGCTCTTACTTCTTCTTACTGCACCGGAAAATGGCGCCTTGCGGGTGTTTTTCGGGGCCCGTAGCGCCTAGTATTGCATCCTGAGATTGCTATTTCTTAAGGTCGCCGCCTCTCACCTTACCCGCACTCTACCCGACTGAATTTCGCAGGAATGATCCATGAATCGAGCAATACGTTATTCCTCGAAGAAGGTTTTTTTAATAGCTCTAGTCATCGGCATCCTCCCACTGGCCCTGGGTATTCCACTGGTTTACCTGAAATCTGGCTCTGATTTGTCCCGCACATCAAACACTGCGGCTAACGAGGCATTCAGGCAGATAAATGTGATGCTGAGCGAGGCAGAAGCCGCCGCAAAAGAGCTGATAGACATTACGGGGTTGCCCTGCTCAGAGGCGGCCAAACCGCTACGGGAAGCCGTGGCCACCTATCGATTCTTGCGCGCTACAAGCCTGGCCACTGACAACAGGATCTATTGCGGTTCACTCTATGGCTCCGATGTAAACCTGACCGTAGACCCGAAGAACTATTTGCGCGGCCGCTTGCGACTGGTAGATCAGACCGCCTCAGGCTCCAAGACTTCAGCCCTCATTCTAAGAATTCAGCAAGAGCATAAAAGCGTCCTTATCAGCATTGATGGCCGACATATCCAGGACGCCCTTCATCTCATCGATAAAAAAAGCAATTTGTCACTCAAGGTCGGCGACCAGTGGATGACCCAAAACGAGGTAGTGGATAGCCCCCCGTTCACAAACTACCCGACAGCACCCAGCTCTGTAGTTTCCAATGAATATGGATTTACAGTCTCTGCCGCATACCCCGCAGGCACCCTCTTGAGTCATACGCTCGAGACTTACTCCATTCTTCTTGGTCTATTGCTGGCCCTGGGTATATTTTCCGGTCTGCTCACCTACTGGATGCTGGGTCGCGTACTGGCACCCAGCATTGAACTTCAGCGGGCTTTATCAGCAGATGAGTTCATTCCTTATTTACAACCTGTCTTTTCTTCAACCTCCGGCAAATGTATCGGGTGCGAAGTACTGGTCAGGTGGAATCACCCCCATGAAGGGATTATTGCGCCCAACAGTTTTATCCCGCTTGCCGAGCGTTCCAATTTAATCATCGCCATTACCCGGCGTCTCATGCACAAGACCGCACAACAACTCGCGCCTTACGTGCCGGGACTGGAACAGCCCTTTCACATTGGATTCAATGTATGCGCAAAGCACTTTGAGAGTTTTGACCTGATCGATGAATGCATTTTATTTTTGAAAGCCTTCAAACCGGGCACTGTCATCCTGGTGCTGGAAATGACCGAGCGCGAACTTATAAAGCCGACCCCCATCGCACTTCAACTTATTGAAAAGCTCCATGATCTGGGCGTAAAAATTGCCCTGGATGATTTTGGTACCGGCCATTCAAGCCTGAGCTATTTGCAGCGTTTCAAAGTCGACTTCATCAAGATCGATCAGAGCTTTATCTCAATGATCGGAGCGGATGCCCTGTCCGTACACATCCTCGATTCGATTTTAGACCTGGCACTTAAACTGGACTTGCAAGTGCTGGCCGAAGGCATTGAAACGGAAGAACAGCGCGATTACCTGGGTGCCTGCGGAGTGGATTACATGCAAGGGTTTTTCTTCGCCCGCCCCATGCCCGTCAACGAGTTCCTGGACGTGATACTCAAACACCCTGACTTCTCGAAAAACACAGCCTGGACAGACAGCCACAGTCCAACTGCGACGCGTTTGGAATCACCAGAGCAATGATTAAGCCCGTTCACTGGCCCGTTGCCCTGGCGGTATTAACCTGCGGGTGAGTCGGTGCTGACTATGCCGATGACACTTTTGAAGCAAAGCACGTGCGCGGCTGCCTCGATAATCAGGCCTTACTGATGAGATATCGAGGCTTAGCATGACAAGTGCATCCACAGAGCAGGTCAGCCCTAAAACCCTGAGAAAAGTGATTGTCGCCGCCGCCATCGGTAACTTCGTCGAGTGGTTCGACTTCGCCGTGTATGGCTTTTTGGCCACCACCATTGCCCAGCAGTTTTTCCCCAGTGGCGATGCCAGTGCCGCGCTGCTCAAGACCTTTGCGGTGTTTGCCGTGGCCTTTGCGTTTCGGCCCCTTGGCGGGATTTTCTTCGGCATGCTGGGTGACCGGATCGGTCGCAAGCGAACCCTTGCGATGACCATTCTGCTGATGGCCGGCGCCACAACCCTGATCGGTGTGCTGCCCACCTATGCGGCCATCGGGGTTATGGCGCCGATTCTGCTGACGTTGATCCGTTGCGCCCAGGGCTTTTCCGCCGGGGGCGAATACGCAGGCGCCTGCGCTTACCTGATGGAGCACGCCCCCGATGACAAGAGGGCCTGGTATGGCAGCTTTCTGCCGGTATCGACCTTTTCCGCCTTTGCTGCGGCAGCCGTGGTGGCCTACGCACTTGAGGCCTCACTCTCGGCCGAGGCCATGGGCAGTTGGGGCTGGCGCCTGCCGTTCCTGATCGCGGCACCGCTGGGGCTGGTGGGGCTTTACATGCGCTGGAAGCTGGACGAAACCCCGGCGTTCCAGGCAGTGACCGAGGAGCATGCCGTTGCCCACTCCCCGCTCAAGGAGACCCTGCGCAACCATGGCGCGGCTATCTGCTGCCTGGGGGCCTTTGTGTCGCTTACGGCGCTGTCGTTCTACATGTTCACCACCTACTTTGCGACTTATCTGCAAGTGGCAGGCGGCCTGAGCCGCGCAACCGCATTGCTGGTGTCGCTGATCGCCCTGATCTTCGCCGCTGCAATCTGCCCGCTGGCCGGGTTGTATTCGGACCGTGTCGGGCGTCGGGTGACGGTGATATCGGCTTGCGCGCTGTTGATTGTCGCGGTGTACCCCTCGTTCCTGATGGCCAGCTCCGGCGGGTTTGCTGCGTCCATCATCGGGGTGATGCTGCTGGCCATTGGCGCGGTGCTGTGTGGCGTGGTAACCGCCGCCCTGCTCTCGGAAACCTTCCCCACCCGCACTCGCTATACCGCGTCGGCCATCACCTACAACATGGCCTACACCCTGTTCGGTGGCACCGCACCGCTGGTGGCGACCTGGCTGATCAGCACCACCGGCAGCAACCTGTCGCCGGCGTTCTACCTTATGGCAGTAGCACTGCTCGCCCTGGCCGGCGGCCTGGCGTTGCCGGAGACTTCACGGATTTCCCTGCATGATGTTTCGCCGCAGGTAAAAGGCACGCGAGTGGCTGCAGCGCTCTGAGGGTCTGAAA
>JBILYW010000009.1:0-16932 GCA_044377555.1 Pseudomonas sp. | reverse complement strand
CTGGCTTGACCTCAAGGTCAGTAAAACCGGGCGTTTACGCAAAAAATGGGGCTGCAGACAGATGGTCGCCAAAGGTGCTTTCAAGGCAGTTCTTTGGGGTATACTGCGCGGCCTTCGGCCGGCTCGACCGGCCTTAATTCCTATAACAAGCCACGTCGGTTTCCCCCACGTGGCTTGTTGTTTTTTGACGCGCCTGCGGGCGCCCAAGAGAAGAGGCGCGACGATGAGTGCACTGGTAGGCGTGATCATGGGCTCCAAGTCCGATTGGTCCACCCTTAGCCACACCGCCGATATGCTGGAAAAACTCGGCATCCCTTACGAAGTGAAAGTGGTCTCTGCCCACCGCACTCCGGATCTGCTGTTCCAGTATGCCGAAGAGGCCGAAGGCCGCGGGATCGAGGTCATCATCGCCGGTGCCGGTGGCGCTGCCCACTTGCCAGGCATGTGTGCGGCCAAAACCCACTTGCCGGTGCTCGGCGTGCCGGTGCAATCGGCCATGCTCTCGGGCGTCGATTCGCTGTTGTCGATCGTGCAAATGCCTGCGGGCATTCCGGTTGCCACCCTGGCCATCGGCAAGGCCGGCGCGATCAACGCTGCTCTGTTGTCGGCGAGCATCCTGGGTGCCAAACACCCGCAATTTCATACCGTTTTGAAAGCATTCCGTGCTGAGCAGACAGACAGCGTTCTGGACAATCCAGACCCGCGCGAAGCCTGAGGTTTTTGACGATGAAAATCGGTGTAATCGGTGGCGGCCAGTTGGGCCGCATGCTGGCCTTGGCGGGTACTCCGCTGGGCATGAACTTCGCTTTCCTTGATCCGGCACCCGATGCCTGCGCTGCAGCTCTGGGCGAACACCTTCGCGCGGACTACAGCGACCCGGATCATCTGCGCCAATTGGCCGATGAAGTAGACCTGGTGACGTTTGAGTTCGAAAGCGTTCCGGCTGAAACCGTGGCATTCCTGTCGCAATTTGTCCCGGTGTATCCGAGTGCCGAAGCGTTGCGCATTGCCCGCGATCGCTGGTTCGAAAAGAGCATGTTCAAGGACCTGGGCATCCCGACGCCGGCGTTTGCCGACATCCAGTCCCAGGCTGACCTGGATGCAGCGGTGGCGACCATTGGCCTGCCGGCCGTGCTCAAGACCCGCACCCTGGGTTATGACGGCAAGGGCCAGAAAGTTCTGCGCACGCCTGCAGATGTGGTGGGTACGTTTGCCGAGCTGGGCAGCGTGTCGTGCCTGCTGGAAGGTTTTGTACCGTTCACGGGCGAAGTGTCGCTGATCGCCGTGCGCGGTCGTGACGGTGAAACGAAGTTCTACCCGTTGGTACACAACACTCACGACAGCGGCATTCTCAAACTGTCGGTTGCCAGCACGGATCACCCGCTGCAGGCCCTGGCCGAGGATTACTCCAGCCGTGTGCTCAAGCAGCTGGATTATGTGGGCGTGATGGCGTTCGAGTTCTTTGAAGTCGACGGTGGCCTCAAGGCCAACGAAATTGCTCCGCGTGTGCATAACTCCGGGCACTGGACTACTGAAGGCGCCGAGTGCAGCCAGTTCGAAAACCACTTGCGGGCCATTGCCGGCTTGCCGCTGGGGTCGACGGCCAAGGTCGGCGAAAGCGCGATGCTCAACTTCATTGGCACCGTGCCGCCGATTGAGAAGGTGATTTCGATTGCCGACTGCCATTTGCATCACTACGGCAAGGCTTTCAAGGTCGGCCGCAAGGTCGGTCACGCCAACCTGCGCTGCGCCGACATGGCGACCCTGCAAGCGCAAATCCTCAAGGTTGAAGCGTTGATCGGCGAAGCGTAAATCGCCTGTCTGCGGGAACCATTGGGTTGTCGTTGCTCTCTGATGGCGTGATGCCAAAGTGCTGACTAGGCTTTGGTTGAACGCCATCTAATTTGAGAGGAAGCGCCCATGGGCATCATCGGAACCATTTTTATCGGCTTGATCGTTGGCCTGCTGGCCCGTTTCCTGAAACCGGGCGACGACAGCATGGGCTGGATCATGACCATCCTGCTGGGTATCGGCGGTTCGCTGGCGGCCACCTATGGTGGTCAGGCGCTGGGTATCTACAAGGCGGGTGAAGGTGCCGGCTTTATCGGTGCGGTGGTGGGTGCCGTGATCTTGCTGGTCATTTACGGCCTGGTGTCGAAAAAGAGCTGATCAAACGCTTTGGCCCTCTCTGCGCGAGTCGCAGAGAGGGCTAAACTGCGCGGCGATTAACCCTCTTTTTGATTGAGCCTTTCATGCGCCGTTTTCTACTGACTTTCCTTTTATTGGGCAGCAGCCTGGTACACGCGGCAGAACTGCCCGAAACCGACTGGCTTGAACTGATGCCCAAGTCTGATCAAAAAGCCCTCGAGCAAATGCCCGAAATTGACCATGACTCGCCCGAGGCCAATGGTACGTTTACCGACACGGGTGGCTTGAAACAGAGCAAGGGCCTGCCGGCCGTGATGTATTCCAGCAAAACCGTCGCCGGCATGAACGGCAAGAATATCCGCTTGGGCGGTTACCCCGTGCCATTGGAAACGGATGCCAAGGGGCGCAGCACCCTGTTTTTCCTGGTGCCGTACCCGGGCGCCTGCATCCATGTGCCGCCGCCGCCGCCCAATCAACTGGTGCTGGTGCGCTATCCAAAAGGCCTGAAACTGGACGACATCTATACGCCGTTGTGGGTGATGGGCACGCTGAAGGTCGAAAAAGTCAGCAATGACCTGGCCGATGCGGCCTATGCGCTGGATGCGAGCAAGGTGCGGGTGGTGGTTGAGGACGATTTGTAGGGCTTGCAACCTTAGTGGGAGCGGGCTTGCTCGCGATGCAAGCGACTCGGTACGACAGGCCTATCGAGTTGACGCCATCGCGAGCAAGCCCGCTCCCACAGGTTTTGTGTGTATCAGGCCTTCAGGCGCTTGCTCGCAATACTCACGCCCATTGAGTGGCTGGCGCCCGGTTGCAAGGTGATCACGTCGTCCATCACGTTGGCGGTTTCGATGCAGAGCATACGCTGCCAACCGTCTGTTGCCATGTCGCTGAAGCTGGCGGTCTTGTCGACCCACGGGTTCCAGATCACTGCAGTGCGCGAGCCGTGGCTGGTCAGCTCAAGGGTTCGCGACCAGTCCGGGTCGGCGATGCTCAGTTGCTGCGGGGTGTCGAGGTAGATACGGTCGGTCTCGCCGCTAAAGGTCAAGTCGCCCGCTTGCTTGAGGTGCGCCCAGTCGTTGAGTGTGTCGATGTACGTTAAACCGTCGACCCCTTTAACCTGGACCTTGCGCACGTCGCTGACCGCGAAATAGCTGTGCAGCGCCTGGCTGATGCTGACAGGGATGTCGCTGCGGTTATGGCTGGTGAGGCTGATGTGCAGCTGCGTATCGAGGCGAATGCTCAGGGTCAGCGCCACATCGTGAGGCCATCCCGGGAGGCCGCCTTCGATGTGGGGCAGGCCCAGTTCAATATGCAGGGCTTCGCCCGCGTCATCGATTTCCAGCACTTCCCATTCACGGGTGCGGACCAGGCCATGGGCGGTGGCGGGCTCAGTGCTTTGGCGCATGGCCTGGACGCTTTGCGGGTTCAGCGCAAAATTGCCAAACCACGGCCAGCACACAGGCACGCCGGCACGAATGCCCTTGCCCTGCTTGTACTGGGCTTTTTCGTTGAGCCAGATAATCGGAGGTTCATCGCCTATCTGATAGCTAAGTACCTGCGCGCCTTGTTTGGCGACCAGCAACTGTGCCTGACCATGCTGGAAGTGCCAGCACTCCAGTTCATCCAGGGTGACTGACTCTATGTGGTGCATGGCAGGCTCTCTATTTCAGTGGCAAGGCAAGGTTTAACGGCGCGGCGGTACGGAGCGGGTGCGACCGCTGCCATCAATGGCGACAAATACAAAGACCGCTTCAGTCACTTTGCGCCATTCGCTGGACAGCGGATCGTCGCTCCACACTTCAACCATCATCTGGATGGAGCTGCGGCCGATTTCCAGTGCCTGGGTGTAGAACGACAATTGCGCTCCAACAGCCACAGGCACCAGAAACGCCATACGATCAATGGCGACAGTGGCTACACGGCCACCAGCAACCTTGCTGGCCATTGCGGTGCCAGCCAGGTCCATTTGGGACACCAGCCAACCACCGAAAATATCGCCGAAACCATTGGTTTCGCGCGGCAGGGCGGTGATCTGCAAGGCCAGGTCGCCTTGCGGGATTGGATCTTCTTGTTCGAGCTCTAACATGCCTAAGGGCCTCTGACCCGTGATTCTTCATAAGTACTGCGGGTGAATAAGCGTCTTTAGAAAAACGATTCAGCCCGAACATACTACGTTCGTCACGTTCTTCATAAGCCGCGCCAAGGGGAAACTCTGCGAAATCGGCTGCAAGCATCCAGCGAGCGTTTTCGCACAGCAACCCCAAAAGTTACCAAGTGTTTCTTATGATCGCGAGTATATCGGGCGACAGGCCAGCCGACGACCTTCTGATTCTGCTTTTTGAATGCGCTACGCGTCTAGCTCTGTGCTTTTGTAAGCAATTTGTTATCTTTCAAAACCTGCCCAGCCCCTGCCGGCGAAGTTGCAGCTTTTTGCCGAGCCTAATAAGAGAAGCATTACCCCATGATTACAGAGTCTTCCAGTGCTGCGCCGCCTTCGCGGCCGTTAACCCGTAATGACTATAAAACCTTGTCGCTGTCTGCCCTGGGTGGTGCGCTGGAGTTTTACGATTTTATTATTTTTGTGTTCTTTGCCACGGTGGTCGGCAAGCTGTTTTTCCCGGCGGACATGCCGGAGTGGCTACGCCTGATGCAAACCTTCGGCATTTTTGCCGCCGGGTACCTGGCCCGCCCGTTGGGCGGCATCGTGATGGCGCACTTTGGCGACCTGCTGGGGCGCAAAAAGATGTTCACATTGAGCATCTTCATGATGGCCGTTCCGACCTTGATCATGGGGCTGCTGCCTACTTATGAGCAGATTGGCATGTGGGCGCCGATCCTGTTGCTGCTGATGCGGGTTATTCAGGGCGCTGCCATTGGCGGTGAGGTGCCGGGGGCCTGGGTATTTGTGGCCGAGCACGTTCCGCCACGCCATGTGGGCTATGCCTGCGGCACGCTGACCTGCGGGCTGACAGCCGGTATCTTGCTGGGCTCGCTGATGGCCACTGCCATCAACACGATCTACACGCCGGCCGAAGTGTCTGATTTCGCCTGGCGGATTCCATTCCTGATGGGCGGTGTGTTCGGGTTGTTCTCGGTGTACCTGCGTCGCTGGCTGCATGAGACGCCGGTGTTCGCCGAGCTGCAGTTGCGCAAGGCACTGGCGGCTGAAGTCCCGCTCAAGACAGTGCTGCGTGACCATCGCGGGGCGATCGTGATCTCGATGCTGCTGACCTGGTTGCTGTCCGCCGGGATCATCGTGGTGATCCTGATGACACCGACGGTTCTGCAAACCATTTACGGCTTTTCTGCGACCACTTCGTTGCAGGCCAACAGCCTGGCCATCGTCTTCTTGAGCCTGGGCTGCATCGCCTCGGGCGCCCTGGCTGACCGCTTCGGTGCGGGCAAAGTGTTTGTGCTGGGATGTGCCGGGTTGCTGGTGACCTCGTGGACGTTCTATCACAGCCTGCTGCAACACCCGGACTGGCTGTTCCCGTTGTATGCCTTGAGCGGTCTGTTTGTAGGCACCATCGGTGCCGTGCCATATGTAATGGTTAAAGCCTTCCCGGCCGTGGTGCGCTTCAGTGGTCTGTCGTTCTCATACAACCTGGCCTACGCCATCTTTGGCGGCCTGACTCCGATGGCCGTTACCTTGTTGCTCAAGGAAAGCCCGATGGGCCCGGCGTATTACGTGGCAATCATTTGCATCATGGGTTTGCTGGTTGGCGCCTATTTGTGGAAGAAGGGCCGCTGATCGGCTCCTGATTCCTCGTAACACCTCGTTCGCCTCTCCCCGAAGGCCATCATTTGTAACGAATGATGGCCTTTCATCTAATTGTCACAATCGGTTCATAGAGTAGTCACATGGCCTGCAGATACTGGCCCCCGATTCATCTAACCCCGTTTGCTAGGAGTAAGGCATGAAACTGAAGCGTGTTATGGCGGCCCTGACTTTTGTTGCCGCTGGCGTTGCAACTGCCAATGCGGTTGCCGCTGGTGTTGACCCGGCTATTGCGCCCTACGTGAAGACCACCGGTGTGTCGGGGAACCTGTCCAGCGTTGGTTCCGATACCCTGGCGAACTTGATGACTTTGTGGGCTGAGGCTTACAAGAAAGAATATCCAAACGTAAACATCCAGATTCAAGCTGCCGGTTCTTCGACCGCGCCGCCTGCGATTACTGAAGGCACCGCTAACCTGGGCCCGATGAGCCGCAAGATGAAAGACAACGAACTGGCTGCTTTCGAGCAGAAGTACGGCTACAAGCCAACCGCTATCCCGGTGGCAGTGGATGCCCTGGCTGTGTTCGTGCACAAGGACAACCCGATCAAGCACCTGACCATGGAACAGGTTGATGCGATCTTCTCCTCGACGCGTCTGTGCGGCGCCAAGGCCGACGTTAAAACCTGGGGTGACCTGGGTGTGACCGGCGACCTGGCCAACAAGCCAGTGCAACTGTTCGGTCGTAACTCGGTATCCGGCACTTACGGCTACTTCAAGGAAGAAGCCCTGTGCAAGGGCGACTACAAGCCTAACGTGAACGAACAGCCGGGCTCCGCTTCGGTAGTGCAGTCGATCAGCAGCTCGCTGAACGGTGTGGGTTACTCGGGCATCGGTTACAAGACCGCCAGTGTGAAGACCGTGCCTTTGGCTAAAAAAGGCAGCACCGAGTTCGTCGAAGACACCGAAGAAAACGCACTGAACGGCAAATACCCGCTGTCGCGTTTCCTCTACGTGTACGTGAACAAGGCGCCGAACAAGCCGCTGAACCCGCTGGAAGCCGAGTTCATCAAACTGGTTCTGTCCAAGCAAGGCCAGGAAGTGGTTGTGAAGGATGGCTACATCCCGCTGCCAGCCAAAGTGGCTGCCAAAGCCCTGGCTGACCTGGGCCTGAAAGAAGGCGCATAAGCCGGATCCATGTGGGAGCGGGCTCGCTCGCGATGGCATCAACTCAATATGTCTGATGTTCCGAGTTGCCTGCATCGCGAGCAAGCCCGATCCCACAGGTTTGTCCCGCAGCCGCTTCACCTCATTTTTTAACTCCGCTGCCAGCACCGTTGGGCGGCGGTTTTTTTGCGTCACTGCTTTGTCATCTTTCTGTCATACAGGACCGCTAGGGTGTGCGCATGAATGATCTGGCCAATTCCCCAATGACTACGACATCCGCTCCCAAGCGCATTGATTTCAATACGCCTGAACTCAAGCGCAAGCGCCGCATCCGCGCGCTTAAAGATCACCTGACCCGCTGGTATGTATTTATCGGCGGTCTTGCCGTGCTCGGCGCGATCACCCTGATTTTCTTCTTCCTGGGTTATGTGGTGTATCCACTGTTCCAGGGCGCCGACCTGAACGCCAAACAGGCGATTACGCCGGTGTGGATGCAGGATGCCGGCAAGCCGCTGATGATCTCCGTCGAGGAGCAGAATCAGGTCGGTATGCGTGTATCGGACAAGGGCATGGTGCTGTTCTTCAATGTGAAGAATGGCGAAGAGCTGTCGCGGGTTAACTTGCCGCTGCCAGCCGGCACGCAAGTGACGTCGCTGGGTCAGGATCAGCCGGGTAACCCGGTAGTGGTTCTGGGCTTGTCCAACGGTCAGGCCCTGGTGTTCCGTCACACTTACCGGGTCAGTTACCCGGACAGTAAAAAGACCATCACCCCGGCGATTGAATACCCCTACGGCGAAACGCCGATCGTACTCGACCCGCAAGGTCGCGCACTGGATCACGTTAACCTCAGCGTGAACGATTCGACGCTGGTATTGGCAGGTTCGGCCGGCACGCAATTGAACGTGCTGTCGCTGGCCCGCGAAGAAAACATGATGACCGAAGAGGTCACCACTACAGAGACCCGCATCGACCTGCCGCAGATGACCGAACAGGTCAAGGCGCTCTACGTCGACCCGCGTCAGCAGTGGCTGTACGTGGTCAACGGCCGAGCGCAAGCCGATGTATTCAGCCTGCGCGACAAGAGTCTCAACGGTCGTTACAAGCTGGCTGATGACGCCACGACCGAGATCACGGCCAGTACGCAGTTGGTGGGTGGCATCTCGCTGATTTTCGGTAATTCCACCGGTGGCCTGAGCCAATGGTTCATGGCTCGCGACCCGGATGGCGAACAGCGCTTCAAGCTCATCCGCAGTTTCCAGATGGGCACTTCACCGATTGTTGAAATCACCGCTGAGCAACGCCGTAAAGGTTTCCTGGCCCTGGACGCTGCCGGTGAAATCGGTGTGTTCCACAGTACGGCGCACCGCACCCTGCTGGTCGAAAAAGTTGCTGAAGGCCCGGGTGTGATGGCGCTGTCGCCACGTGCCAACCGCATCATTGTGGAAGAGGGTGGCAAGCTGCTGCCACTGACCTTGAAGAACCCGCACCCGGAAGTGTCCTGGAGCGCGCTGTGGAGCAAGGTCTGGTACGAGAACTACGACGAGCCTAAATACGTCTGGCAATCGACCGCAGCCAACACCGACTTCGAACCGAAGATGAGCCTCGCGCCATTGACCTTCGGTACCTTGAAGGCGGCGTTCTACGCCATGTTGCTGGCCGCGCCGCTGGCTGTTGCTGCCGCGATTTACACCGCTTACTTCATGGCTCCGAGCCTGCGCCGCAAGGTCAAGCCGGTGATCGAGCTGATGGAAGCGATGCCGACGGTGATCCTGGGTTTCTTCGCCGGTTTGTTCCTGGCGCCGTATGTCGAAGGGCACTTGCCGGGGATTTTCAGCCTGCTGATGTTGATGCCGATTGGTATTTTGGTCGCCGGTTTCACCTGGAGCCGTCTGCCTGAGTCGATCCGCCTGCGAGTACCGGATGGTTGGGAAAGCATGATCCTGATCCCGGTGCTTCTGTTTGTGGGCTGGTTGTCGCTGTACATGAGCCCGTACATGGAAGCCTGGTTCTTCGGTGGCGACATGCGCATGTGGATCTCCCACGACCTGGGCATCACCTACGACCAGCGCAATGCACTGGTAGTCGGTCTGGCAATGGGTTTTGCGGTTATCCCAAACATCTACTCGATTGCTGAAGATGCCGTATTCAGCGTGCCTCGCGGCCTGACCCTGGGTTCGCTGGCGCTGGGTGCCACGCCATGGCAGACCATGACCCGCGTAGTGATCCTGACCGCCAGCCCGGGCATCTTCTCGGCACTGATGATCGGTATGGGCCGTGCGGTCGGCGAGACGATGATTGTGTTGATGGCCACCGGTAACACCCCGGTCATGGAAATGAACCTGTTCGAAGGCCTGCGTACCTTGGCGGCGAACGTGGCGGTGGAAATGCCGGAGTCGGAAGTGGGCGGTAGTCATTACCGTGTGCTGTTCCTCTCGGCGCTGGTGCTGCTGCTGTTCACCTTCATCATGAACACTCTTGCCGAGCTGATCCGTCAGCGTCTGCGCAAGAAATATTCGTCGCTTTAAGGAAGGTAGAAGTCTGTGAAACAGAATTCCCTCAAAGGCTGGTTCAAAAGCGGCGCTCCTGGCGTCTGGATCAGCGGTGGTGCGGTGTCCATCGCCGTCATCATGACCATCGGTTTGCTGTCGGTGATTGCGGTACGTGGCCTGGGTCACTTCTGGCCTGCTGATCTGATACACGCGGAGTACAACGTGCCGGGTGATGCCAATCACCTGGTTATCGGCGAAGTGGTTCAAAAGGAAGAAGTGCCCCGCGAGCGACTAAAAAGCGCGGGCTTGCCAGTACCTGATCAAGGCCCCGAGTTCATGACTCGCGAGCTGATCAAGGTCGGCAACCGTGACCTGAACGGCAACGACTTTACCTGGGTGGTCGGCGAGTGGCTGACGAACCAGAGCACGCCGCCAGAGCTGATGGCCATTGAGCGTCGTGAGTGGGGCAACTTTTACGGCTACCTGGTTAACGTAAAAGAAAACGGCAAGGTAGTGGCAGAAGGTGCCGCTGCCTGGCCAGAGCTGCAGGCCAGGGTCAAACGCGTTAATGATCTGGCGGCTCAACTGAGCCAGCTGGAGAAGAAAGACATCGGTGCGATCAACTATGGGCTGGAGCGCATCCGTCTGCAGGGTCGCAAGCTGGAGCTGGAAGGCAAGCTGACCCCGCAAGCACAGGCGGACATGGACGCTGAACGTGCCGAGTTGAATGCACGTTACAAGGCTATTGAAGATCGCCTGGGCGAGCTGCATGCGCAGTTCAATCGCGACAGTCTTACGGCCCGCGATGCCAATGGCAAAGAGCTCGTGATCGACATCGGCAAAGTGGTCAAGGCCTACCAGCCGAACGCCATGAACAGCTGGCAAAAACTGGCCATGTACTTCAGCAACATCTGGGAGTTCCTGAGCCAGGACCCACGTGAAGCCAACACCGAAGGCGGGATCTTCCCGGCGATTTTCGGCACCGTGATGATGACGTTGATCATGGCCGTAATCGTGACCCCGTTCGGCGTGCTGGCAGCGGTGTATCTGCGTGAATATGCCAAGCAAAACACCCTGACCCGGGTGATCCGTATCGCAGTCAACAACCTGGCGGGTGTACCGGCCATTGTTTACGGTGTGTTTGGCCTGGGCTTCTTTGTATATGTGCTGGGTGGTTCGGTTGACCGCCTGTTCTTCGCTGAAGCCTTGCCCGCACCTACCTTTGGTACGCCGGGCCTGATGTGGGCCTCGCTGACCCTGGCGCTGCTGGCGGTACCTGTGGTGATTGTGGCCACCGAAGAAGGGCTGGCGCGGATCCCGCGTACCGTTCGCGAAGGCTCGCTGGCGCTGGGTGCGACCAAATCCGAAACCTTGTGGAAGATCGTGCTGCCGATGGCCAGCCCGGCCATGATGACCGGCATGATCCTCGCCGTGGCTCGCGCCGCAGGTGAAGTGGCGCCGCTGATGCTGGTGGGTGTGGTCAAGCTGGCGCCGTCGCTGCCGCTGGACGGCAACTACCCGTACCTGCACCTTGACCAGAAGATCATGCACCTGGGCTTCCATATTTATGACGTCGGCTTCCAAAGCCCGAACGTTGAAGCTGCACGCCCGCTGGTGTACGCCACGGCGCTGCTGCTGGTACTGGTCATCGCGACCCTTAACCTGTCGGCGGTGTGGATTCGTAACCACCTGCGCGAGAAGTACAAGGCGCTGGAAAGCTGATTAAACAACTGAATCTCAAATGTGGGAGCGGGCTTGCTCGCGATGCAAGCAACGCGGTCCTGCAGATAGACCGCAGCGATTAGATCGCGAGCAAGCCCGCTCCCACAGACTAAATAGCGTATGGAGTAACCCATGCAGCATGAATCCTCAACCCACGGCATCAACATGTCAGCCTTGGGTCGCACCAAACAAAGCTTGAACCTGGAAAATGAAGAAGTCGCCATTGAAGTACCGGGCCTGAATCTTTATTACGGCGAAAAACAGGCGCTGTACGACGTGTGTCTGAATATTCCGAAACAACGGGTGACGGCGTTTATCGGCCCGTCGGGTTGCGGTAAATCCACGCTGCTGCGCACCTTCAACCGCATGAACGACCTGGTGGATGGCTGCCGCGTCGAAGGCGAGATCAACCTGTACGGCAACAACATCTACCGCAAAGGCGAAGATGTGGCCGAGCTGCGTCGCCGCGTCGGCATGGTGTTCCAGAAGCCCAACCCGTTCCCCAAGACCATTTACGAAAACGTGGTTTACGGTCTGCGGATTCAGGGCATCAACAAAAAACGTGTTCTGGACGAAGCTGTCGAGTGGGCACTCAAGGGCGCGGCGTTGTGGGATGAGGTCAAGGACCGCCTGCACGAGTCGGCACTGGGTTTGTCCGGTGGTCAGCAACAGCGTCTGGTGATTGCCCGTACCATCGCGGTGGAGCCTGAAGTGTTGCTGCTCGATGAACCGTGCTCGGCACTCGACCCGATCTCTACGTTGAAAGTCGAAGAGCTGATCTACGAACTCAAGTCCAAGTTCACCATCGTGATCGTGACCCACAACATGCAGCAAGCGGCCCGGGTTTCGGACTACACCGCGTTCATGTACATGGGCAAAATGGTTGAGTACGGCGATACCGACACCCTGTTCACCAACCCGGCCAAAAAGCAGACCGAAGATTACATCACCGGGCGCTATGGCTAGTTTGTGTGGCAGTGACTGTTTGACGTAACGACAATTTGGCTAGCCGCTTATAGCGCGCAGCTCACAGCTTTTGCGGAGCAGAACCATGATTTCAAAGGATGGCCTCACCCATCACATTTCCGCGCAGTTCAACGCGGAACTCGAAGACGTGCGCAGCCACCTGCTGGCGATGGGCGGCCTGGTCGAGAAACAGGTCAACGATGCAGTTACTGCGTTGATCGAGGCCGACTCGGGTTTGGCTCAGCAGGTGCGCGAGATTGATGAACAGATCAATCAAATGGAGCGCAACATCGACGAGGAGTGCCTGCGCATTCTGGCCCGTCGTCAGCCTGCGGCGTCTGACCTGCGTTTGATTATCAGCATCTCCAAGTCAGTGATCGACCTTGAGCGCATCGGTGACGAAGCCACCAAGATCGCCCGCCGTGCAATCCAGTTGTGCGAAGAGGGTGAGGCACCACGGGGTTACGTTGAAGTGCGCCACATTGGCGACCAGGTGCGCAACATGGTGCGCGATGCACTGGACGCCTTTGCCCGCTTCGATGCAGACCTTGCGCTGTCGGTCGCGCAGTACGACAAAATCATCGACCGCGAATACAAGACCGCGCTGCGTGAGCTGGCCACTTACATGATGGAAGACCCACGCTCGATTTCGCGCGTGTTGAGCATCATCTGGGTGCTGCGTTCGCTGGAGCGTATCGGTGACCACGCCCGCAATATCTCGGAGCTGGTGATTTATCTGGTGCGCGGTACCGACGTGCGGCACATGGGCCTCAAGCGCATGCGCGAAGAAGTTCAAGGCACGGGCGCCGATAACGCTAATGTTGCGCCGCCGCCTGACGATAAATAAGACAGCCTGATCTAAAAAGCGCCCGGCTCATTGCCGGGCGTTTTGGTTTTCGGGCGTTCATATCCAAGGAGCAGTCGATGAGCAAGGTTAGTGTGCTGGTGGTGGATGACGCGTCGTTTATTCGTGATCTGGTTAAGAATTGCCTGCGTAACTATTTCCCGGGCATCAGGATCGAAGACGCAGTCAACGGCCGCAAAGCCCAGGCCCTGCTGAACCGCGAAGCATTCGATCTGGTGCTGTGTGACTGGGAAATGCCGGAGATGTCCGGCCTTGAGCTGTTGAGCTGGTGCCGTGAGCAGGAGCATCTGAAAACGTTGCCATTTATCATGGTCACCAGCCGTGGCGACAAAGAGAACGTGATCCAGGCAATTCAGGCGGGGGTTTCGGACTTCGTCAGCAAACCCTTCACCAACGAACAGTTGCTGTCCAAGGTGAAGAAGGCATTTACCAAGGCCGGGTTGCTCGACGCAGTGATGGCCAGCGCGCCGACACGCATGAGCTCGGCGTTCGGCAATGATTCGCTGAATGCGTTGACCGGTGGCAAGGCACAGGTGGTAACACCGGCGGCGTCAGCTCCGGCGCCACGTCCGGCCCAGGCCCTGACAAGTCGTGGCCAGGGGCAACTGCGTTTGCCCAGTGGCACTCAGACGTGTGTGATCAAGGCGCTGAGCCTTAAGGAGGCGCTGCTGGTGGTGCGTCGTGGCGAAGTTCTGCCTCAGGTGCTGGACAGCGCGGTGTTGGACCTTGAGCAAGGCGAGAGCGCCGAGGTGGCGCGTTTGAACGGCTACTTGCACGCCATCGTGGCTTACGAGCCAAAGCCGGACAGCGCCTGGTTGCAACTGACGTTCCGTTTTGTCGACCAGGATGCCGAGAAAATGAACTACCTCTCGCGGCTGATCGCCCACGGCACGACGCAGAAGCATTTTGTGCCGGGGGCGTGAAGTGCCCTTGTGGGAGCGGGCTTGCTCGCGATGTGGACGCCGCGGTTTTTCAGTCGAACCGCGTCGATGCCATCGCGAGCAAGCCCGCTCCCACACGTCATATGTGGATCAGGGCAGCTGCAACCCGCCTGAAGCTTTGTGAAGTGCGCGCAGGTGTTCGCCGATCTGTTTGACGTTGGCTTCAGTGGCTGCAATTTCGGCAGCGCGGGCGGGTTCAAGCAGCTTGCGCACCTCGGTGTCCAGCTCGCCGGTCAGGCGCAGTAACTGCTGCTGGCGCTGGCTGCTTTCGGACTCGAGCATTTCCCACTCCTTGGCCTGGGGCAGGCCGTAGCCGCTGCTGCCGAGCAGCTCAGCCGGGCGACTGAGGTAGCCACTGCTGGCGAGAATTTCCTGCAGGGTCTTATTGGCTTTGTCCATGCCGCCATCCTTGAGCCCGCGCGCCCCCAGGTACTTTTGTTTGACCTCATCCTGGGCCAGCAGCAGTTGGCGGCGAAAGCTGGCCTGCTCCAGCAGCAGCAACGCTGCGCTTGAGCGCAGGTCAGCTTGCTCGATCCATGGGCGACGCTCGTCCGCGTTCAGGGCCAGCCAGTCTTCAACAGTGGTTTGCTTGATCTGCAGGCGGGTTTTGAGCACGTCGAACATCGCCTGGTAGCGATCGCGGTATGAGTCAAAGCGATAACCCATGCGCAACGCTTCTTTGGGATCGTCCAGCACGCTGGTGTCGGCCAGCCCACGGGCCTTGAGCACCTCAAGCAAACCATTGGGCACGATGCTGTCCAGGCCCTTGAGCTTGGCATTGTCACTGCCACTGCGCAGCAGCTTCAGCGTTTCAACCGCGCAGTTGTTGGAGATGAAGTAGTAGTCGCCGTCATAGCTCCAGTGCATTTCGGCGGCGTGTTCAACCACCTCCTCGATTTCAGGGCGGCTCAGTTTGAGCGGCACGGAAGCCAGGCTGCGCAGTTCGGTTTTGGTGTACTCGTCGATCACCTGGGCCAGCGGCAATACAAACAGGCGCGACGGGTAGGCACCGGTCAGGCCGTCCCAGCTTGAGAGCTGTACGTCATTGACGAACGCCCGGTAGGACAACACCAGATGTTCTTGCAGGTCGAGTCGGCAGTCTGGTCCGCGCGGGCGCCCGGGTGCACAGATCACCAGACGTAACATGCTGTGGCCCCAGCGGCTGGCCCATTCCTGGTTGGCTTCGGCCAGCAGGTAGTCGACGGCATACACCCGCTCCGGGTCTACGGTGCCCAGCGGCGTTTTGGCGAAGTCGTTGCCGGCATTGAGGAAGGCAAAACCCTTGGGGCATTCGTCCCTGGCTGCGGGTGCCCAGCCGAAATGCTCTTTGTAATAGCGATACAACGCTGGTCGGCGACAGGCGTAGGCCGGGTCGAGGAGAAAGTACTCCATGTTGACCGCGACAAATTCTTTGGGGCTGGTGACTTCGTAAAGATCAGGGCTGCGCACCACCTGATGGTTATCTTGCTCGCGCTCGCCGCGGCGCCCCACGTATTGCTGCCAGCCGGCCAGATCGAGCAAACGCGGATCATCACTGAGGGTGAAGCGGCGATCGGTTTGCCCGCGACATTGATCGGGCAGGCCAATCTGCCCGGCGTTGCTGTTTTGTCGGGTACAACGCCGTATCAGCGTGCGTTCTGCGCCGGGCCAGAGGCGGGCACGGTCGTAGATGTGCGTCAGCTCGTGCAGCACGGTGGCGAGCATTTCACGGCGCACGGTGCCATGGGGGCGGTTGGTCTGCCGGGTGGCGGCCGATCCATCGGTCAGCGCGGCCAGCAGGTTGCGATTAAGGTCCAGCTCGGAGGTCAGCGATGCCTGGCCATAGGCGTTGTCAGGCATGTCATCGGTCCAGCCCACCAGAATCTGGCGGTCCAATTGTTCGATAAAACGCGGTGGCAGGCTCTGCATGGCCTCATCCAGCAGGGCTTGGCTGGCCTGTTGTTCGGCCGGGCTCAGGCCCTCGGTCTTGAGTTGCAGATGCAGCGCAGCCTGGGCGTTGCCGGCGATCAGCAGCAAGCCACAGGCGGCGAGCCAGCGCGTTAGCGGCCTCACAGTGCGAGGATGGCTTCGGCGAGAACCTGGTCGCTGGCGTTGCGGGCTTCAGGCACGCGGTCGCGCAGGGTGCTGAAGGCCGACTCCAATTGCACACCGCGAATGTCGCCCTGGCTGGCAACGAAGGTGGCTGCGTCGTCGTGGGCTTCGCGCACCACTTTAGAGTCGCGGATGGAGGTCGTGGTGTCAGACGTGAAGTCGATGGTGCGACCAAACGCGCGCACGATGATGTTACTGGTCTGCACGACGGTCTGAGCCTGTGCCACATCGGCGAGCAGCAACAGGCCGAGGGTGGCGACGATTAAAGGGCTACGCATGAAACATCTCCAGAAGAAGCGGGTATTTATTGGACGAGAATTGCTTGTGCCAGTTCAAGATCGCTGGCACTGAATTTTGGCGGGTGCTGGCGCAGATAACGCAGGGCAGACTCCAGCTGCACCCCCCGTGTTTGGCCATCACTGGCAATAAAGACGGCGGCGTCATCCTGGGCGGCACGTATCAGTTTGCGATCAAAAGGCGCGGACGTCACTTTACTGGTGACGTAACCACTGAGCACCAGATTCTGGGTGGTCAGGTCGAAGGCGTTGGCTGATTGAGTCCAGCAGAGAGCGAGCAGAGCAAATAAGGAAAAGCGCATGGGTCTCGAGGCTGTTTGAATGAGATCCAAGGCTAGCGTAATGGCCGGGGCAGGGCCAGCGTGGGGGAGTTCCTGAAATATTTCTTCATGCAGGCCCGGTACTTGTGGGAGCGGGTTTGCCCGCTCCCACAGGAGCCGATCCCGGGTACTTAGATCGTCAGGATGGCCTGGGCCAGTTGAGCGTCAGTGGCTTGCAACTGGGGCGCGTGCTGGCGGATGGCCTCAA
>JBILYW010000222.1:0-6018 GCA_044377555.1 Pseudomonas sp. | reverse complement strand
GCTGTACTCAATCGTTAACGCTGACTTCACCGTGAAGAAGCTCACAACCAGATTTGAACGGTCTGCCTGAACGGCCTGTAAAAGCCGAATGTGCGCCGAAGCCGAGGAACCACGCCCCATGAGCAGTCTGTCCGTTTATCACGTATCGAGCCCGGAATTACCGAACAAGGTACTGACCCACTTTGATGACATCGCATCCACCCTGGCCGAGCAGGGCGTGCGCTTTGACCGTTGGCAGGCCGCAGCACCGATCCAGCCGGGTGCCAGCCAGGAAGAAGTGATCAATGCCTACCGTGTCCAGATTGATCGTCTGATGAGCGAACGCGGCTATGTCACTGTTGATGTGATCAGCCTTGACCGCGATCACCCGCAAAAAGCCGAGTTGCGCGCCAAGTTTCTTGATGAGCATCGTCATGGCGAAGATGAAGTGCGCTTTTTCGTCGCCGGGCGTGGGCTGTTTACGCTGCACATCGGTGATTATGTCTACGCAGTGCTCTGCGAAAAGAACGACCTGATTTCCGTACCTGCCGGCACGCCGCACTGGTTTGACATGGGCGAGCACCCGCATTTTGTCGCCATCCGGCTGTTCAATAACCCTGAGGGCTGGGTTGCGAACTTTACGGGCGAAGACATCGCCAGCCGCTTCCCGCGCCTCGAAGATTAAGGACACCCCATGCCGATCAAAGCCATCCTGACCGATATCGAAGGCACCACCAGCGCGGTCAGCTTCGTGTTTGACGTGTTGTTCCCGTATGCGGCCAAACACTTGCCCGAGTTTGTTCGCCAGCACGCCGAAGAGCCTGAAGTGGCCCTGCAACTGGGGGCGGTGCGCCTGGACAGCGGCGAGCCCGAAGCGGATGTGGAGCGCGTCATCGAGATCCTGCAACAATGGATTGCCGAGGATCGCAAGGCTACGCCGCTCAAGGCGTTGCAGGGCATGATCTGGAAGCAGGGTTACGAGGCGGGCGAGTTAAAAGGCCATGTTTACCCGGATGCGGTGCAGGCACTGCAGGCGTGGCACGAAAAGGGGTACGACCTGTATGTCTACTCTTCAGGCTCGATTCAGGCCCAGCAGCTGATTTTCGGGTGTTCTGAGGCGGGTGACCTGAGGCCGCTGTTCAGCGGTTATTTTGATACCACGTCGGGCCCCAAGCGCGAGGCGCAGTCGTATCGGCACATTATGGAAGCCATTGGCTGCCCGGCCGGCAAGATCCTGTTTTTGTCCGACATCGTCGAAGAGCTGGATGCGGCACAGGCGGCGGGCATGCAGACCTGCGGCCTGGCCCGCGAGGGCGGTGAGCTGGCGGGTCATAAAACCGTGAGCAGTTTTGCCGAGATCGATCCCGCAGGGCTGTAATCAAGTACTGATGTACCGCACAACAAAAAGCCAGCAATCGCTGGCTTTTTGTTGTGCGGCTTTCAGCATCAGCGGGTGTGATAGGTCGGCAGGGCGAAGCGGTGCTGGCTTTGCAGCAGCGAAATCGTTGGCAGCTCACTGGCCGTGCCGGCCAGGTCGCGGCGAATCGCGCTGATTGCCCAGGTCAGTTGCTCGGCAGTGTGTAACTGCGCGTAAGAAATTGAGCGCTGGGTCTGCTTGCCGTCGCTGTCACACAGGGTCAGCAGCACGCCGCCGTCTGGGCGGGGTTTGACGGTGACAGTGTGGTTCGAAAACAGCGATGCGAATTTTTCTTGGATCAGGCTCATGTGTGTCAGCTCCATTAGCTCATGAAGGGCTTGCATGGAGTAGAGGTTGCAGTGATTGTGCCACTATCGATTTTTTAAAAAGTCGTTATAAATCAATATGTTATATTTTATGATAAATGTTTGAGTCGTGCATTCTGCATGAATGGCCATCGTGCATCCTGCATTTTGCCCAATCCATGGGTGGGTGCGCCGGCTGATTGATTGTCTCTATGACCATCTTGAGCAAAAAAGGGATGACACATCTGCCGCGTCTCAGGAAACTAGGTTTCTTTGTACCGAACGTGGAGCCTTACATGTCAGACGACAAGCCAGCCAACCAAAACCGGCAGATGAGCCCTGAAGAGGCCGCCGACTTTGCCGAGCAGGTGTTCAACAAGGCGCGCGATGGCGATGCCGCGATGCTGGCAGCTCTGCTGAGCAAGGGTTTGCCGGCCAATTTGCGCAATCAGAAGGGCGATACCTTGCTGATGCTGGCCAGTTATCACGGGCACGTCGAGGCGGTCAAAGTGTTGCTTGAGCACAATGCCGACCCCGAGATCCGCAACGACAACGGCCAAAGCCCGATTGCCGGTGCAGCGTTCAAAGGTGACCTGCAGATGGTCAAAACCCTGGTTGAAGGCGGTGCGCAAGTAGAAGGCGCTTCGTTTGACGGCCGTACTGCGTTGATGATGGCCGCGATGTTCAACCGCGCCGAAATCGTTGACTACCTGATCAGCAAGGGTGCCGATCCAAAAGCCAAGGATGCCAATGGCATTACTGCCCTGGATGCAGCCAAGACCATGGGCGCCACCGATACCACGGCTCAGCTCGAGAAGTTGTTGGGTTGATTGCCCCTTGAGGCGCGCAATTGATATATCCTGCGCGCCCTCAATTTTCCTTGTGACAGGCCTTGCCCATGAAAACCACTCTCGTTGAACTCATCAGCAAAATCAGCTCTGGGTGCATGGGCGACGACGAAATCGCCAGGGTTGCGGATGAGGCTGCTCAAGCCTACGCAGATCAAGATGCATTTCTGGCAGCCAACCCTGACATCAACTACGACGATAGCTTCCCAATCCCGCTGGGCGAGTGGGTAGTGGTTGGCAGCCTCCCCGAAACGGTGTTGTTCCAGGCTGACACCTATATGGACCTGTTTGCGCAGATCGTCGCCTCGTTTGGCCCGGATGTAGCGTTCAACATCAAGCCCAAGCAGCTCGCCAAAACAGAGGCGCTGACGGCGCTTAACCGGATCCAGATCCAGATGGGCAGCATGAGCCCGACTCACGGCGGCTATGTACTGCTGAACCTGAGCCAGCCGCTGGATGATGAAATTCAAGTGGTGCTGGTCTACGGCAATGACGTGCCTCGCGTGCTGGAGCTGTGCGCCGAAGTCGGCATTGCTGCTGCACCCTCGCTGGAAGCCTTGAAGGTAGCCGTTCACGTCTGACCGCGGGCCCGCGTAATAAAAAGCGGAACCCTGGCCGCAGCTGACTATCCTATGTGCACAAGTACTCACTAGGGAGCGTCATCATGGGTTCAACTTTCAATGGTCTGATCGGTCTGATTATTTTGGCCCTGGATATCTGGGCCATCATCAACGTGCTTAAAAGCGGTGCCGGGACCGGGGCGAAAATCCTCTGGGTGTTGCTGATTATCCTCCTGCCGGTGCTGGGGCTGGTTATCTGGGCCATTGCCGGGCCGCGGGGCAATGTACGGATTTAGGCCGCTGATCGGCGGGCAGCGATGAAAAATCATGGCTGCCCGCCGAGTTTGTAAGCGTCAAGGTTCGACCTGTCATGCTCCTCGACGTAGAATGCGCGCCTTTCTTGGGCAGTTGAACCTGTGTCGCGATAGCGGTGTGCGGTTTGGCTGTCGATCATGGGCGGGTGACCGTCCGTTGCCACCAGCATTCAAGGGGACTACCCATGACCGAATTGCTTAAAACCGACTATCTCGAAACACTTTACGAAGGCTATGGCCAGCGCTTCCGCATGGACAAGCTGCTCCATGAAGTGTGTACCGAGCACCAGCATCTGGTGATTTTCGAAAACCCGGTCATGGGCCGTGTGATGGCGCTGGACGGTGTGATTCAGACCACCGAAGCCGATGAATTCATCTACCACGAAATGCTGACCCATGTGCCGATCCTGGCCCATGGCGCCGTCAAGCGCGTGCTGATCATTGGCGGCGGCGATGGCGGCATGCTGCGTGAAGTGACCAAGCACATTGGCATTGAGCACATCACCATGGTCGAGATCGACGGCACGGTGGTGGACATGTGCAAAGAGTTCCTGCCCAACCATTCCAAGGGTGCCTACGACGATCCACGCCTGAACCTGGTGATCGACGACGGCATGCGTTTTGTGGCCACCACCGAAGAAAAATTCGACGTGATCATCTCGGACTCCACCGACCCGATCGGGCCGGGCGAAGTGCTGTTCTCCGAGAACTTCTACCAGGCCTGCCATCGCTGCCTGAATGAAGGCGGTGTGCTGGTGACTCAGAACGGCACACCGTTCATGCAGTTGCAAGAAGTGCAGACCACGGCAGGGCGCATGCGCAGCCTGTTCGCCGACTGGCATTTCTATCAGGCGGCGGTACCGACTTACATCGGTGGCGCGATGACGTTCGCCTGGGGCTCCACCGATGCGAGCTATCGCAAGCTGGCGCTTGAGACGCTGCGTCAGCGTTTCGCCGGTAGCGGTATCGTGACCCGTTACTACAATCCTGAAGTTCATATCGGCGCTTTCGCATTGCCGCAATATGTTTTGCAGGCTGTGAACAAGCCAAGCAACGATTGAGATCCTGCTAGCGCAAGAAAGGGCCGTAAGGCCCTTTCTTATGTTTCAAAATGTGCTCTGTACGAAATTTTCACGGTCTATTCAAGACAATTCGCACGCAAAATTTCGGCTGAATACTAATCCAACTTGAACCAATGGGTCCTAAAACGACATGGCAATCCCGGACGCCCCAAAACAACAGCACGCGGCCACGCGTATGTTGCAACCGACTGTCAAATCGCATCTGGCGTTTACGCTGCTCTGTGCCTTGATCATGATGGTGATGTTCACCCTGCTGCGGGTGGCATTGCTGGTTTACAACCGGGAAATGATCCTCGATACCCCGGCATCGACCTTCCTTGAAGCATTCGCCAACGGTCTGCGCTTTGACCTGCGAGTCGTGGTGTATCTCAGCATCCCTCTGCTGTTGGCACTGCTCAGTGTCAAGGCAATGGCCATGCGCGGCGTGTTGCGCTTCTGGCTGACGGCCGCTTCCAGCCTGGCGCTGTTTCTGGGCCTGATGGAGATGGACTTCTATCGTGAGTTCCATCAACGCCTGAACGGTCTGGTTTTCCAGTACGTGAAGGAAGACCCGAAAACCGTGATGAGCATGCTTTGGTATGGCTTTCCGGTGGTGCGTTACCTGTTGTCATGGGCCGTTGGCACCATCATTTTGTACTTTGCATTCCGTGGCGCTGACCGCGTAACCCGTTCGCACGCCAAGGCGGCTACTGCAGGCGCTTCTCGCCCGGTGGCGCCATGGTATGGCCGTGTTGCCGTGTTCATGGTGCTGTTGCTGGTGTGTGTGGTGGCTGCTCGCGGCACCCTGCGTCAGGGTCCTCCGCTGCGCTGGGGTGATGCCTACACAACCGACTCCAACTTCGCTAACCAGTTGGGCCTTAACGGTTCACTGTCGCTGATTGCTGCTGCGAAAAGCCGCTTCGGTGACGATCGCACCAACATCTGGAAGGCGACCCTGGAACAGCCGAAGGCTCAGCAGACTGTGCGCGATATGCTGCTGACCGAGAACGACAAGCTGGTCGATCCGGACACGGCTGCTGTGCGTCGTGATACCACGCCGCCTGCGGAAAAAACCCTGCCGATCAAGAATGTTGTCGTGATTCTGATGGAAAGCTTCGCCGGTCACTCGGTGGGTGCGCTGGGTCGTCCGGGCAATATCACGCCGCACTTCGACAGCTTGTCGAAAGAAGGCTTGCTGTTTGATCGCTTCTTCTCCAACGGTACCCATACCCACCAGGGCATGTTTGCCACCATGGCCTGCTTCCCGAACCTGCCAGGTTTCGAATACCTGATGCAGACCCCGGAAGGCAGCCACAAGCTGTCCGGCCTGCCGGAACTGCTCAGTGCCCGTAAGTTCGATGACGTGTATGTCTACAACGGCGATTTCGCATGGGACAACCAGTCAGGTTTCTTCAGCAACCAGGGCATGACCACCTTTGTAGGTCGTAACGACTTCGTTGATCCGGTGTTCTCTGATCCTACGTGGGGCGTGTCCGACCAGGATATGTTCAACCGTGGCCTGGAAGAACTGAAA
>JBILYW010000221.1:0-6028 GCA_044377555.1 Pseudomonas sp. | reverse complement strand
CAATGCTGTGTTCACGGGTCAATTGCTCCAGCATTTCGGCTTCAAGCAGGCTGCCGTCCAGCAAACCGCTGTAGAAGCCGGCAAGGCTGCGGGCATTGCCATGGCCATTGGCCGCCGGCTGCTCCATCCGGCGCCACTCCGGCTTATTGGTACTGGTCATAATAGACGGCGGGTTAGCGAATGCCCGGGTGCTCATGGATGTTGGCTCATACATCATCGCCTTCAACAGGCGCTGCGCCGCTGCATCCCCCATGTTGCCCTTGCTGCGGGCAATATGGGCTACCCGGTAAAACTCTTCATCTGCCAGCCCGACATGAAAGTCCAGCCCCAACGGCCGGGCCGTACGGGCCATGATCGACTGGCCTGCGCTGCGGCCGTCGGCACGGCGAATCAGCTCGCCCACCAGCCAGCCATAAGTAATGGCGGCATAACCATGGCCTTCGCCCGGTGTCCACCAGGGTGCTTCAGCGGCCAGCGCATCGACCATGGTCTGCCATTCATACAATGCAGCAGGCGGCAGTGTTTCACGCAACGCAGGCAAGCCGGCCCGATGGCTCAGCAACTGGCGCAACGTGATGGACTCTTTGCCCGCTGCTGCGAACTCTGGCCAATAGCGGGCCACCGGAACATCGAGTTCCAGCTTGCCCTCTTCCACCAGTTGCAGTGCGGTTACAGCCGTAAAGGTCTTGGTGCAAGAAAACACATTGGCAATGGTGTCTGTGTGCCACGGTTGCTCACCGTCCTTGTCAGCCGTACCGGCCCACAGGTCGATTACCGTTTCGCCACCGATCTGGATGCACAGCGCCGCGCCGCGCTCTTGCGGATCATTGAAAAGATCGGCAAACGCCTCGCGAACTGTTTCGAACTTAAGGTCGTGAAAACCCTGAATCTGCACCCGCACCTCCTGGATCAAGCATGGCTCTACAAGGCGTGCATTGTTCCAGCACCAGTAAGATTTTGAAACAGAGCAAACAGCTCTGGACGCACAATATTTGTGCGTATTGGGATCGGCGCTGAAAGTATCAGCGCCGGAGTGGATTTTTTGTGAAAAGCACAAAACCTGTAGTCGCTGCCGAAAGCTGCGACAGGTTGCGCAGCGCGTCTAATCGCAAATGAAGTTATCGCAGCGACTGAAGCCGGTTTAGTACGCGCGGGGCCATCAGCACATGGCTGCACATGGGGTTTGGATACTTAGTGGCCTTTACCCGAGTGACCACCTGCATGCCCCGCGCCAGAGCCACCGCCGCTACCATCGTCAGTGGCATGTACAGGCGCCTTGACCGCTTTCTCTGCCGCGGCCTGGGCCTTGGCCGCCTCTTGGCCCAACTGGCCGAGGGCTTGCAGGTTGGCCTTGCGCACGCTGTCGACGAAGCCGGTAAACGGCAGGTCGGTAATGCCAATCATGCCGAAATGACCGTTTTCGCCATCCAGCAAACGACCGGTGACGGGCTGGTCCAGGTACTGGAACCAGTGCACGCCGACAATCGACGGCTCGGCCACAGCCTGCTTGAGAAACTTGCTGTAGGCCGGTCCGCGGGCCTCTTCGCTGGCCACTTCGGTCACGCCACCCCAGAACGGGCCACGGTCGCGGGAGCCGAAGTTGAACTCGGTAATCATCACCGGTTTGTCCAGCTCGCGCAGTTTGGCGAAGTCATAGCCGTCCTGCGGTTGCAGGGTGTAGAAGTTGAAACTCAGCACGTCGCAGAACTTGGCACACGAAGCCACCGCCTCCGGCGTGCTGACGGCAAAACGCCCGCCCAGCAGCAAGTGATTCGGGGCATGCCATTTCAGCGAGTCGGAAATGGTCTTGAAGTAAGTGTCGGCGAAGACCTTCTGGAAATACTGGTAATCCGCTTCGATTTCCGGGTGCTCGGCGTTGGGCACAGGCGCCTCGAAGCCCGGGTCTTCCATCAATTCCCAGGCCGGGATATCGATACCCCAGGCTTTGGACAGGCCTTGCTGGTTGCGGTACTTGTCACGCAACTGCTTGAGGAATGCACGTTTGGCCGGTGCGTCCGTCGTCATGCGCAGAGTGCCGAAGGCCAGTGCATAACGGGATTTTGGATCATCACCCGGGCCGGCCCACGCCAGTTCATTGTCGGCAAAATAGCCGATCAGCCAGGGATCATCTCGATGGTCGCGGGCTGCAATGGCCACGGCGCGCTCGGTGGCCATGGCAAAACGCGGGTCAAACGGGTCAGGCATGCCGCCCCACCAGTCGGTGCCGGTACTGATGCTGGCGTAGTCGCCGACAATCGACAGCGGCAAGGTGTAAGGCACGCGGTCATTGAGGCCCAGTTCAGGGTCGCTCCAGTTGCCGATGGTGTTGAAACCCCAGGCTTGCAGGCGATCCAGGGTGCGGGTCTGCCACCCTTTGGCATCAAAGGTTTGTGGCGCACACGGGATCACAGGGGCGCCGCCCGGAACCGACTTGCCCTCTGCGCACGGCTGGCCGTAGATTCGCTGCAGGTTGGCGCCATAGAAGTTGTACCAGCGCCCGGTATTAAACCCGCGGCCCTGGGACGCGCCATTGCCGTTGTTATTGTTCGAAGTGCCGTAATAGGTCGCCAGCGGGGCAGCGTTTTCAGGCAAATCGTTGAACATCCATTCGCGGCCGGCGACGTACGTCTGGCTGTCATTGGCTGTCACGGCGTTCAGGCCCAGCGAGTAAAACGGGTGGCCTTCGGGGGTGACCAGGTTCCAGCGGCCATTGTGTTTTTCGGTACGAAAGAAACCGGTCGCTTCAAATGCCGGGCCTTTGAGCCAGCCACCAAATTTGTCCTGGTCAGAACGGCTGGCCAGCCACCCCTTGATCTGCTGCTGCTCTTTGGCTGCAGCGGCCTTGAGCTGTTCGTCATTGGCAACGCGCTCTGGCCATTTGGCACGGGTCGACTGGCCGTAGCCATCGACGATCGAGCCATACACGGCCTTGATCACGCCTTCGCCGTCCTGCACGCCAAAGCGCTCCAGCAGAATGCTTTGCGCAGCACTCGGCTGGGGTATCGACAGGCTCACTGACACCACCTGGCTCAGATCAATCTCACCCTGGCTGCTGGCAAGCAGGATGCGCTGACCATCGACCGTCATTGGCATCGGCGGGCCGGCCCGCATGCCCTGGCTTTGGGGCGAGTTGGCCCGCAACGGCAACAACAGGGTCTGCGCCGGGCCTGCAGGCAGGTCGACGCGGCTGGTCAGGGTTTTGCCGTTACTGCTTTGTACGGTCACATCCAGGGTGAGCGCCCAGTTCATCGCGTTCTGGATGCGCAGGGTCATCATCCCCGACTGCGACCAGTCCCATACGCCGGTTTGCGGGGTCATGCTCAGGCTTGGCGCGGCGGCCGGGTTGAAGATCACGCGGCGCAGCACTTCGCCTTCGGCCGTTTGCTCCGCATTGTATTGCGGCAAGCTCGCATCCGCAGTCGCCACTTGCACCACATCGGCCGGGCGTACGAAGTTGAACAGGGTTTGTTGCCCGGCAGGCGCCGCCAGCAGCGGGGTCGTGACCAGCAACGCAAAAACAGCAGTAAGCGAACGGCGAATCATATGGATCTGGTTCTCCCAAACGGCCGAAAACGGGCCTGTGAGGTGGTGAAAGTCAAAGCATAGACAGCAAAGTCGACGATAACGCCGACTTGCACTTAAGAAATTTCGCGCCTGAATGGCGGCAGTGCGTTGAGAATCGCTTTGCCATAGCGCTGGGTGACCAGGCGTCGATCAAGCAAGGTGATCGTGCCCCGGTCCTGCTCGGTCCGCAGCAGGCGCCCGCAAGCCTGTACCAGCTTGAGCGAAGCGTCGGGCACCGAGATTTCCATGAAGGGGTTGCCGCCCCGGGCTTCGATCCATTCGGCCAGCGCCGCTTCGACAGGATCATCGGGAACCGAGAACGGGATTTTGGCGATCACCACGTGTTCGCAGTAGGCGCCGGGCAAGTCCACGCCTTCGGCAAAACTGGCCAGGCCGAACAATACGCTGGACTCCCCGCTGTCAACCCGCGCCTTGTGTTTGTTGAGGGTCTCCTGCTTGGACAGGTTGCCCTGGATAAACACTTGCTTGCGCCAGTCGCGCTCCAGGCCGTCGAACACGTCCTGCATTTGCTTGCGCGATGAGAACAGCACCAGCGTGCCCCGCGAGCCTTCCACCAGCCCCGGCAAATCTCGGATGATCGCGGCAGTGTGGGCGCTGGCGTCACGCGGATCAGCCTTGAGGTCCGGCACCCGCAACACGCCTGCATCCGCGTGATGGAAAGGGCTTGGCACCACCGCCGTGACGGCGGTTTTAGGCAGGCCCGCACGCATGCGGAACCGGTCGAATGTGCCGAGCGCCGTCAGGGTGGCCGATGTGACAAGCACGCCATAAGCCACGTTCCACAGGTTGCGACGCAGCATTTCAGCGGCAAGGATGGGGCTTGCGTTAACCTCGATATCAAACAGCGAACCGCTTTCAGCCAGGGTCAGCCAGCGCGCCATGGGCGGGTTGTCCTGCGGGTCTTCGACGGTAAAGGCAGTCCACAGCTCCCAGTTGCCCTGGGCACGGGACAGCAAGCTGCCAAACAGCGGATACCACTCCTCAGCCTGGTTGCTGGTGATGCCGATATTGACCTCGCCATCCATGCCGTCCTTGAGGATTTCGGTCAGACGGGTGAACAGGTCTGTAAGGCGCGAGAAGCCTTTCTTCAGCTCGATGCCCATTTCACGCATGTGATCGGGAATCAGGCCACCGACAAAGCGATGACGCGGCCGCTCACGGCCTTCGGGTTCTTCGCCGACCTTGAAGTCAGCGATCTGCTCACACGCGCTGAACATGAACTGTTGCTGGGCCTTGATCTCTTTGGCCAGCTCCGGCACCTGCTCCAGCAAACGCCCCAGGTCCCCCGGCAACGGGTGCTGGGCAAGCAGTTTGGTGAGGTTCTTGGCGGTTTGCTCCAGCCAGTCGGCCGTCGAACGCAAACGGGTGTAGTGGGCGAAATGGCCAATGGCCTTGTCCGGCAGGTGATGACCTTCGTCGAATACGTAGACCGTGTCACGCGGGTCCGGCAACACAGCGCCGCCACCCAGCGCGAGGTCAGCCAGCACCATGTCGTGGTTGGTGACGATCACGTCCACCTTGCTCATGCCTTCGCGAGCCTTGTAAAAGGCGCACTGGCCGAAGTTGGGGCAATGGCGGTTGGTGCACTGGCTGTGATCGGTGGTCAGGCGGGCCCAGTCCTGGTCTTCAAGTGCCTGGGGCCAGCTGTCGCGGTCACCGTCCCACTTATTGCCGGCCAGCTTTTCGATCATGCTGGTGAACAGCTTCTGACTGGCCTCATCAACTTCGATCTTGAAGCCTTCTTCTTCGAACAGCTGCGCCGTCGCAGTTTGCGCGTGGCCCTCTTGCAGCAGCATGTCGAGTTTGGACAGGCACATGTAACGCCCACGGCCCTTTGCCAGCGCAAAGCTGAAGTTCAGCCCGCTGTTGCGCATCAGGTCCGGGAGGTCCTTGTAGACGATCTGCTCCTGCAGCGCGACGGTCGCCGTGGCGACCACCAGACGTTTGCCCGCGGCCTTGGCCACAGGAATGGCAGCCAGGCAATAAGCCACGGTTTTGCCAGTACCGGTACCCGCTTCAACGGCGACCACAGCCGGGTCGCCACTGCGGTGGTTTTCTTCGTCGGTGTCGATATCGCCCAGCACTTTAGCCACTTCGGCGATCATCAAACGCTGGCCGTAACGCGGCTTGAGGCTCTTGGATTCGAGAAAACGCGAGTAAGCGCCCTGGATCTGGGATTTTAGTTCGTTACTAATCATGGTTCTTCGGGCGCAAGAAACGCTGGATAAATTTTCAGTGGTTCGAATGGCCGCTATCATACCCCGCTAATTCATCCCGCGCCGAACGGAGTACCCCAATGACCGCCTTTGCCCTCGCCTACAGCCTGCATGTACTGGCCGCCCTGATCTGGGTGGGCGGTATGTTTTTCGCCTGGATGATCCTGCGCCCGGCCGCTATCTCGGCCCTTGAAGGCCCAGCGCGGTTGAAGCTGTGGGTTGAAGTG
>JBILYW010000220.1:0-6039 GCA_044377555.1 Pseudomonas sp. | reverse complement strand
GCCCCCAGGCCGATCACCAGCGCGATAAAGAAAAACACGATGGGAAACATCCCCGACACCGCTGCCAGCGCCTGGGTACCCAGCAACTGCCCGACATAAATGCCGTTGAGGGTGCCGGAAAAACTCTGGAGAAAATTGGACAGCACCATCGGCGCCAGAAAGATCAGGTAGATCTGCCACAGCGGCCGTTGCGAAGGGGTTTGCATTAAGAGTGGGCCTGAAGAAATAAACGTCAAAGGTTTATACCGCAAATGTATCTGAATGTTGAATCCTGGACCCGCGGCCATAAAAGGCATTTCGGCTACCCTTTCTGACGGCCCGCTGAACATGAAGAAATATTAAGAAACGTTTCAGCTTTTTATGGGCAAAATGTGCTCACCGCTGAAAAAGCCCATCAGGTGACGGTATGACCCGTATTTTGACCATTGAAGACGATGCCGTGACAGCGAAAGAAATCGTGGCTGAACTGACCAGCCACGGCCTTGAGGTCGACTGGGTAGCCAATGGCCGCGAAGGTCTGGTACGCGCCGTCAGTGGCGACTACGACCTGATCACCCTCGACCGCATGCTCCCGGAGCTGGACGGACTGGCGATTGTCACCACCTTGCGCACTATTGGCGTCAGTACCCCGATCCTGATGATCAGCGCCCTGTCCGATGTCGACGAACGTGTGCGCGGCCTGCGCGCCGGGGGCGATGACTACCTGACCAAACCCTTTGCCAGCGACGAGATGGCGGCCCGGGTTGAAGTCCTTTTGCGGCGCAAGAGCCCGGTGGACAAATACGAAACCTCATTGCGCGTTTGCGACCTGGAACTGAACCTGATCACCCGCGAAGCCAGCCGCAGCGATCAACAGCTGAGCCTGCTGCCCACCGAGTACAAGCTGCTGGAATTCCTGATGCGCAACACCGGGCAAATCCTCTCGCGCATGATGATTTTCGAGGAAGTGTGGGGCTATCACTTCGACCCGGGCACCAACCTGATTGACGTGCACATCGGTCGCCTGCGCAAAAAAATCGACCCACCGGGCCTGGTGCCCCTGATCCGCACCGTTCGAGGCTCGGGCTATGTCATTGCCGAACCCCTCTAAGGGCTGGCGTTCTTCCAGCAGCCGACTGCTGGCGTTGTACAGTTTCCTGTTCGTGGCCTGGAGCTGCATCCTCATGGGGGTGCTGTATTACGAGGTCTCGGACTATCTGGGCAGCCTGGCCAAGCATTCGCTGATGCAGCGCCAGCATCTGTTTGCACGCTTTGAAGGCGAGCAACTGGACGAAGCCCTGGCCACCAGCATGACGTTCGACATGCGCGCAGTGGATGCCTATGGCCTGTTCGATGAACAGCGCAAGCCGCTCAGTGGACCGATCCGGTCATTCCCCGCGGGCTTGCCCCTGGACGGCCAGATCCATGCCCTGAGCACCTGCATCGACTCCGACGACCCCAACCTGCCGC
Organism: Pseudomonas sp.; assembly: GCA_044377555.1. Taxonomy (GTDB): domain Bacteria; phylum Pseudomonadota; class Gammaproteobacteria; order Pseudomonadales; family Pseudomonadaceae; genus Aquipseudomonas. Next base: position 4,590 of record JBILYW010000220.1, on the reverse strand, counting down.
AAGACAGTTGCGATGCCGTAGCCACCCGAACCAACGACGGGCGCTGGCTGGTTCTGGTGCGCGACAACGGTTCACTGTTTGCCGTCACCCGGATCATTTTGCATGCGCTGTTCTGGGGGCTGTCACTGACCATCATTCCCGGCATTGCCGGCTGGCACTTGCTGCGCCGCCGTCCGTTGCAGCGCATCCGGGCCATTCAGGCCAGCGCTGAAGCGATTGTCGCGGGGGATTTGACCTACCGCCTGCCGCTGTCCAATCGGCGTGACGAGCTGGACATGCTGGCCGCTATCGTCAACGCCATGCTCGACCGTATCGAGCTGCTGATGCACGAGGTCAAGGGCGTGTGCGACAACATCGCCCACGACCTGCGCACCCCGCTCACCCGCTTGCGGGCCCAGCTGTACCGGATTCGCCAGCAGGCGGGCGAAGGCTCCCCCGAGGCGCTGCAACTGGACGAAGTCATCGGCGAAACCGACACCCTGATGGCGCGTTTTCGCGGTTTGCTGCGTATTTCCGAGCTGGAAGACCATCAACGACGCTCGGGTTTCCTCAAGCTCGACCCGCTGCCGCTGCTGCAGGAGCTGTATGACTTTTACCTGCCCCTGGCGGAAGAAGGCCAGGTCACGCTGACGCTCGACACAGCTCCCACGCTGCCCGGGCTGACCGGCGACCGGGCGTTGCTGTTCGAAGCCCTGGCCAACCTGCTGAGCAACTCGATCAAATTCACCCCGCCGGGTGGTGAGGTGATTTTGCGTGCCTCGGACGACAACAACAGCCTGCGTATTGAAGTCCTCGACACCGGCCCCGGTATCCCCGAAGCCGAACGGGTCGCGGTGTTCCAGCGCTTTTATCGCTGTGATGACACGCACGCCGGGTTTGGTCTTGGTTTGTCCATCGTCGCCGCCATCGTCAACCTGCATGGCTTCAGCCTGGACGTGAGCAACCGTGAAAGCGGCGGCGCCCGACTGACCCTGCACTGCCGGCAAAGCCTGATAAACCCCGGGTGAGCAGCGGCGGTGTCAGGTATAAACTGCACCCGATCAATTCACATTGCGCGATAGGCAATGCCAGCACCAAGATGCTTCAACTCCAGGAGGAATCATGCTTTCAATCCAGAACGCCGAGCAGATGGCTAAAAACCTGCGCGTTTCGTTAGGCCGGCATAATCAAGAAATCACCCATGCCGCAGCACTCGAACTGGTTGCACAGCAGCTGGGCTACACGGACTGGCACGTCGCATCGGCAAAGCTTGCACAAGCAGCGCCCCGGCCTGCGGTTACGTTCGACACGGCAATTCCCGTATTGCGCATATTTGACGAAGCCAAGGCCCGCGAGTTCTATCTGGATTATCTGGGCTTCGGCGTCGAATTTGAGCACCGGTTTGAAGCGGATCTACCGCTGTACCTGGGCATCAGCCGAAACGGCCTGCAGCTTCACCTGTCCGAACACCATGGCGACGCGAGCCCGGGGTCGACGACATTTATCCCCATGCAGAATATTGAAATGCTTCGGGATGAGTTACTTGGCAAACGCTACAAATACGGGCGCCCGGATATTGTTCAGCAGGGTTGGGGGCAAGTCCTGGAAGTTCACGACCCTTTCGGTAACCGGATCAGGTTCTGCCAATATTGATATATGCCAAAACGGCATATGCAAAGCGTTTTATATTCTTTTTTAAACTCTAAATTTCCTGCAAGACTCTCGTCATAACTCTTCCAACTCATGATGAGAACGAAATGAAAAAACTCACTGCCCTCACCGCCCTGACCCTGGCCGTTTTGTCTGGCCTGGCCCACGCTGACCGTCTGGATGACATCAAAAAGTCCGGTGTGCTGAGGGTGGCGTCGTTTGACAGCAACCCGCCGTTTGGCTTTGTCGATGCCAAAAGCAAGCAGATTGAAGGCCTGGACGTGGATTACGCCAAGGCCATTGCCGACAAGCTGGGCGTGAAATTGCAACTGCAACCCACCAACCCGGCCAACCGTGTACCGCTGCTGGTAGCAAACAAGGTGGACCTGGTACTGGCCAACTTCACCATCACCCCGGAGCGCGCCGAACAGGTTAATTTCAGCATTCCGTACTTCGCCTCGGGGCAGCAGTTCATCGTTAAGAAAGGCACCCTCACCTCCCCTGAAGAACTGAACAAATGGCGCGTCGGTGTCGACAAGGGCACGGTCAACGAAGGCGTGCTGCGCGAGAAATTCCCGGGCGCCAAAGTGGTGGCCTACGATGACACCCCGTTTGCCTTCACCGCCCTGCGCAACGGCAACGTGCAAGCCATCACCCAGGACGGCCCGAAACTGATCGGCCTGCTGGCCAATGTGCCGGACAAGGACAAGTACGAAGTGCCGCCGTTCACCATTTCCAATGACCTGATCGGCGTCGGCATTCCCAAGGGTGAAGCGCGCCTGACCGACGTGGTCAACCAGACCCTTACCGAGCTGGAAAGCCAGGGCAAGGCACAGGGCATCTATGACGCCTGGTTCGGCCCGACCACCAAGACCCCGCTGACCCGCCTGTACAAAATTGGCGACAAGAGCTGACCCCTGTGTGGGAGCGAGCCTGCTCGCGAAGCTCGTTAACGTAGGCGCGTGCTTACCCGGTAAGTGCGGCGCCTTGGGATATTCGCGAGCAGGCTCGCTCCCACGGTTGAGGTCACGTTGTTCGTATCTGGATGGACGCTGTTTTTATGTTCGGTGAACTGCTGGCCCCGCAATACCTGCACTGGCTGCTCGATGGTTTTGTTCTGACCCTGATTCTTTCCCTGCTGACCTGCCTGGTTGCCACCGGGCTGGGATTTTTGCTGTGCCTGGCCCGTATTTCTCCTTCGCGTCTGTGGTCGTGGCCAGCACGGGCTTACCTCGCCCTGTTTCGCAATACGCCACTGCTGGTGCAGCTGTTTTTCTGGTACTTCGGGGTCACGGCGATGCTGCCCGAAGGCCTGGTGATGTGGCTCAACCAGCCGCGCAGCCTGGCATTGAGCTGGTTCGAGATTCAATGGCCGTCCTTTGAGTTTCTGGCCGGGTTCTGGGGCCTGATGCTCTACACATCGGCGTTTATTTGCGAAGAGTTCCGCGCAGGCGTCAGCTCGGTGCGGGTTGAACAACGGGCAGCCGGCTTGGCGCTGGGCTTCAAGCCGGCCCAGGTGTGGCGTTTTATCGTGTTCCCCCAGGCACTGCGCACAGCGCTGGGCCCGTTGCTTGGGCAATACATGAATGCACTGAAAAACTCGTCGCTGACCATGGCTATCGGCCTGGCCGAGCTGTCCTACGCTTCGCGGCAAGTCGAGACTGAAACCTTCAAGACCTTCCAGGCCTTCGGTTTCGCCACGCTGCTGTACGTGGCAAGCATTGCGCTGATCGAGGTGATCGGCCAGTTGATTGCGCGCAGCAAGTGGTATCGCCAGGGGGTGATGTAAGCCATGGACTTTTCAGTGATCAGCGACAATCTGTCGTATTTGCTGCTCGGTGCTTACCCCGACGGGCCGCTGGGCGGCGCAGCCCTCACACTGGTGTTGAGTGCATTGTCCGGCGCGATTTCGGCAGTGCTGGGGCTGGTGCTCGGGATCGCACTGGTAATGATCCGCGGCAAGGTCCGCTGGGTGTTGCTGGCAGTGCTGGGCTTTTTGCGGGCGATTCCGGTGGTGATGCTGATTTTCTGGAGTTACTTCCTGCTGCCCATCGTGTTCAAGGTCGATGTGCCCGCGCTGGCCACGGTGGTGTGCGCCCTGTCGTTGATCGGCGGCGCGTATCTGGCGCACTCGGTGTATGCCGGCATCAGCAGTTTGCCGCCGGGCCAGTGGGCGGCCGGCAAGGCGTTGGGCCTGGGCACCTGGCAAGTGCTGCGGCTGATCATCTTGCCGCAAGCCTTGCCGATGATGCTGCCCTCCTTTCTCAACCAGTGGATTTCACTGATCAAGGACACCTCGCTGGCGTACGTGATTGGCGTAGGAGAGTTGTCGTTTGTGGCCACCCAGGTCAGCAATCGGGTGATGGTGCACCCGACCGAAATCTTCCTGTTTGTGGCGCTGGTGTACTTCGTGTTTTGCAGCAGCCTGGATGTGATTGCCAATCGTCTGGTCAAACCTGAACAAAACCTGTAGATCCTCTGCTCCCGGTCAGCACTAGCGAAGAAGTGTTTCTCGCTAAACGGCTTGGCCGGATCAAAGGCGTCCGGGGCGGCAGGACGACCTGTTTGGTGTCGGGATCTGTGACGCCTCCAGTCCGCTGTGGGAGCGAGCCTGCTCGCGAAGGCATCACCGGGGTTTGCCAGGAAGATCGCGTCGCCTGTTTCGCGAGCAGGCTCGCTCCCACAAAAAAGGGTGTTGTTTCAAATCTGGTTATTGTCTTTGCTTTGGCTGTAGTCAGGGGAATGTACAAACAACGCGAATGTCCCTATTCCAGTTGGGCGTTTGTGGCGGATATGTACTTGGGGTTTCTGTTGTTTTTGCAGCAGGTAAATAGCTGCCTTTACAGCGTACATATCCATTCGATGCGCCACGGCTTTCTACGGGTTTCGCCCTTACGGCGAGGCACTTTTTCCAAACGCCGAAAAAGTACCCAAAAAGGCTTGCCCCGGCGTACGGCCCTC
>JBILYW010000219.1:0-6065 GCA_044377555.1 Pseudomonas sp. | reverse complement strand
AAAGCGTGGGCGGGGGCGAGCGGGTCAATCTGGATGTGCTGGATGCCGAGCAGCAGTTGTTCAGTGCCAAGCGGGATTTGGCAGAGGCGCGCTATGCGTATTTGCTGGCACGGGTGCAGCTCAAGTATTACTCGGGGTTGTTGAACGAAGGAGATTTGCGGCAGGTGGCGGGGTATTTTCAGTGAGTTTGAACAGCCCCTCACCCTCGGGGAGAGGGTGAGGGGCTTTTGACTCAAGGCCTAGCGACGAACCAGCAACACACCCGATTCCATGTGGTGAGTCCACGGGAACTGGTCAAACACCGCGCAACGCTCAATACGGTGAGTGTCGTGCAGTTGGGCGATGTTCTCGGCCAATGTCAGCGGGTTGCACGAGATGTACAGGATGTTGTCGAAACGGCGGGTCAGCTCGCAGGTGTCCGGGTCCATCCCCGCGCGTGGCGGGTCGACGAAAACGCTGCCGAAGTCGTAGCTTTTCAGGTCAATGCCCTGCAAGCGACGGAACGGACGCACTTCGTTCAGGGCTTCGGTCAGCTCTTCGGCCGACAAACGTACCAGCGTGACGTTATCCACAGCGTTGTCGCGCAGGTTGTTCAGCGCGGCGTAGACCGAGGTCTTGCTGATTTCGGTGGCCAGCACTTTGCGTACACGGGTGGCCAGCGGCAGGGTGAAGTTGCCGTTGCCGCAGTACAGCTCCAGCAAATCATCCGCACGCTCGCCCAACGCTTCGTATGCCCAATTGAGCATTTTCTGGTTGACCGTGCCGTTTGGCTGGGTGAACGCGCCTTCAGGCTGTTGATAAGTGAAGGTGCGACCCGCGACTTCCAGCTTTTCGACCACGTAATCGCGGCCGATCACCACGCGCTTGCCTTTGGAACGGCCAATCACGCTGATGTCCAGGTCTTTGGCCAGCTGCTCGGCAGCGTTTTGCCAGTGTTCGTCCAGCGGGCGGTGATAGCACAGAGTGACCATCGCATCGCCTGCCAGAGTGGTCTGGAACTCCACCTGGAACAGCTTGTGGCTCAAGGCTGAGCTGGCTTTCCAGGCGGCCTTGAGCTGGGGCATCAGTTGATTGATGCGCAGGCTGGCAATCGGGAACTCTTCGATCAGGATCGGCGTGCGCTTGTCGTCCTGCGCGAACATGGCGTAGTGACGCTCGCCCCCTTCGCGCCACAGGCGGAACTCGGTCCGCAGACGGAAGTGTTTCAGAGGCGAATCGAACACCTGCGGCTCGGGCGCATCGAAAGGCGCCAGCAGCTCGCGCAGACGATTGGCCTTGGCCTCAAGTTCAACGGCGTAGGTAGCAGAATCAAACGGCAATGCACTCATGCTGCAAACCAACCTAGCTTGACCACAAACAGGATCGACAGAATGATCAGCGGTGCATTCAGCTCACGGGCGCGGCCCGACAGCAGCTTGATCACGGTCCAGGAAATAAAGCCGAAGGCAATGCCGTTGGCGATGGAGTAGGTGAACGGCATGGCCAGCGCGGTGATGACCACCGGTGCGGCAACAGTGATGTCGTCCCACTCGATTTCGGCCAGGCCACTCATCATCAATACGGCTACGAACATCAGTGCAGGTGCAGTGGCGAAGGCCGGAACGCTGGCGGCCAGTGGCGAGAAAAACAACGCCAGCAGGAACATGATGCCGACCACGATGGCGGTCAGGCCGGTACGGCCACCGGCGCTTACGCCTGCTGCCGACTCGATGTAGCTGGTGGTGGTCGAGGTGCCCAGCAGCGAACCGGCCATGGCCGCGGTGCTGTCAGCAATCAGGGCGCGGCCCATTTTTGGCATGTGCCCGTCTTTACCCATCAGGCCGGCGCGCTTGGCGACGCCAATCAGGGTGCCGGAGTTGTCAAACAGGTCAACGAACAGGAAGGCGAAGATCACACTGATCAGGCCGATGTCCAGCGCGCCTTTGATGTCCAGTTGCAGGAAGGTCGGGGCCAGGGAAGGCGGCATCGACATCACGCCACCGAACTCGGTCACGCCCATGGCAATGGAAGCAAGGGTCACGGCCAGAATGCCGATCAGCACTGCACCGCGCACTTTCATTGCCTCAAGGGCAACAATCAGGGCAAACCCCAGGGACGCCAGGATCACTTTCGGTTGGGCCAGGTCGCCCATGCCCACCAAGGTCGCCTTGTTGGCAACCACGATGCCGGCGTTACCCAGGGCGATCAGCGCCAGGAACAGGCCGATACCGGCTGCAATGGCCGAACGCAGCGGCAGCGGGATGCTGTTGATGATCCATTCGCGGATGCGGAAGATCGACAGCAGGAAGAACAGCACCGCCGAGATGAACACCGCGCCCAGCGCTACCTGCCAGGTGTGGCCCATGTGCAGCACCACGGTGTAGGTGAAGAAGGCGTTCAAGCCCATGCCCGGTGCCAGTGCAATCGGGTAGTTGGCGATGATGCCCATGGTTGCCGAGCCGATGGCCGCCGCCAGGCAGGTGGCGACAAACACGGCGCCTTTGTCCATGCCCGTTTCACCGAGGATGCTCGGGTTTACGAACAGGATGTAGGCCATCGCCAGGAAGGTGGTGATACCCGCAAGAATCTCGGTACGCACATTGGTGTTGTGTGCTTTGAGTTGAAACAGCCTTTCCAGCATGCCAGTCCCCGTGGCGCCAAATGCGCCGTGATTAAATCGTTTTCAACAGCAAAGCACAGACGCGGATCGCCTGAAGAATTTCTGTCTGTCGGAAAAAGCCGCGCATCATACCAGCAGCTCGTACATATGGCTGCTTTGGTTACCCGGCGGGGCCATGTTTTGTAACCTTGAGACAGAAGGCATACTGCGTGCCAGTTTTCGGAGGGATCTATGAATCACACCATCAAAGCAGTTTGTGCCTGTGTCGGCTTTATGATCAGTGCCGCTGCCCATGCTGCGCCCGCGTTACCTTTGAGCGCTGTCGAGATACTCAAAGTGGCGTCTGTTACCTGCGCTGTAGAGGATGTGTCGGACGGCCGCAAGCAAACCCGGTGTGACCATAACGGCCCCGATATCAAGGTTTACGTGCTGGAGCGAGGTTATGGCGGCCAGCCCAATGTCACCCTGGATGGCCAGGAAGTGGACGGCGTGCGAGCCCCGGTTTGCAACCAGGGCGAGGGGCTGGTGGCCTGTAACGGTGCGGGCACCACTGTGGGGCACCTCTATACCTTTGACCTGGGTAACAAGGACGGCGGCAGCTTCGAGTTCAGTAACACCTCGCTGGTGCCACCGCACAACCGGATGGGTGCACAGCTCTATATAAAGTGAGAGCTGTTGTGGGAACGGGCTTGCTCGCGATGGGAGCTGCGCCTTAGGCCTGAACACCGCAGCGATCTCATCGCGAGCAAGCCCGCTCCCACAGGGTGTGTAGTTAAGGCTTTTCTTCCACCATCCGGTCGCGATTGGCCAGGCCGGGGAACAGTTTTATCCACAGCCCGGTGACGACCAGCGTGCCGACCCCGCCCAGCACCACGGCAGGCACGGTGCCCAGCCAATGGGCGGTGGCGCCGGATTCGAATTCGCCCAGTTGATTGGATGCGCCAATAAATAAGCCGTTAACCGCACTGACCCGGCCGCGCATTTCATCCGGGGTCTCAAGCTGCACGAATGAAGCGCGGATCACCATGCTGATCATGTCCGCTGCCCCGAGTACCACCAGCACCGCCATGGAAAACCAGAAAGAGGTCGACAGGCCGAACGCGATGGTCGCGACCCCGAATAGCCCCACGGCGGTAAACATGACGCGCCCGACCTTGCGCTCCACCGGGAACCTGGCCAGCCACAGCGACATCAGCAAGGCACCGACCGCCGGTGCCGAGCGCAACATGCCCAGGCCCCAGGGGCCGGTGAGCAGGATGTCTTTGGCAAACACCGGCAGCAACGCCGTGGCGCCGCCCAGCAGTACCGCAAACAGGTCAAGGGAGATGGCCCCCAGGACATCAGGGCGGCTGCGGATAAAGCGAATGCCTGCCAGTAACGAGTTCAGCGTCGCCTTGCCCTTGTTCAACGGCAACTGACGGGCGGGCAGGGTGCTCATCAGCAATGCGGCTATCAGATACAGCGCCACGCTCGGGCCATACACCCACACACTGCCAAACGCATACAGCAACCCGCCAAACGCCGGCGCGACGATGGTGGCTGACTGCTGCGCCGCTTGTGCGGCCGCCACTGCGCGCGGGAACAGTTCAACCGGAACGATCGAAGGCAGCAGCGCCTGGGTGGCGGGCATCTCGAAGGAGCGGGCGGCGCCCAGCACAAAGGCCAGGATAAAGATCATTTCCCGGGTGATGTGATCGCTTGCACTGCTGATGGCCAGTATCAGGGCAATCATCGCCTGCAGCGACTGGCAGAGGGCCGCCACCCGGCGCCGGTCATAGCGGTCGGCCACATGCCCGGTGTGCAGCATGAACAGCAGGCGCGGCGCGAACTCAATCAAGCCGACCCAACCCAGGTCCATTACATTGCCGGTGAGCTGGTAGAGGTTCCAGCCAATGGCCACGGTCAGCATCTGAAACGCACTGGCGGTGAAGATGCGGGCAAACCAGAAGGCCACAAATGGCCGGTGATGGCGTAGCAGGAGGGGCTGGCTGGTCATTTGGAGGAAGAGTGGCCGAGGACAGGGGGCTCGAGATTATCATTATTCTGTAACAATTGATGACCCGGAACATGAAGGTTTCCGGTCACCCAAACCCCGACTGAAAATCTGCTTTGGGCGATTCCTTGCTGTTCTTGCAACGGTCTATATCAAGGCCTGAGGCATCGTGTCACGCGACAACAAACCACATTAGCCGTGTGTCAGGAATGGACTACTCTTTCATCCATGCTTGATCCAGATCAAGACCTCCAAGAGGTTTTCTGGATGGCCAGCCGGCCAGAACCCTTTGCGTTGTGGTTAAAAGAGCGAAGCTCGATTCGCTGTGGCCATGGCCTGCGGGGGTAGTTGGATACAGGCGCGATGCTTGTGTCCTCAACGACCTGATACCTGATAGAGGAAGACTTATGTTCGGTTTGGAGGCTCTCGATCTCGCCCGAATCCAGTTCGCGTTTACCATATCGTTTCACATCATTTTTCCCGCCATTACCATCGGTCTCGCCAGTTATTTGATGGTGCTCGAAGGGATGTGGCTGAAAACCCGTGACGATACGTACCGCGACCTGTACCACTTTTGGTCGAAGATATTCGCCGTCAACTTTGGGATGGGCGTGGTGTCGGGCCTGGTCATGGCCTATCAGTTCGGTACGAACTGGTCGAGGTTTTCGGACTTTGCCGGGGCTGTTACCGGGCCGCTGCTGACCTATGAAGTACTGACCGCATTTTTCCTTGAAGCAGGTTTTCTGGGCGTGATGCTGTTTGGCTGGAACCGCGTCGGTCGCGGGATGCATTTCTTCTCGACCGCAATGGTAGCCCTGGGGACGTTGGTCTCGACCTTCTGGATCCTGGCGTCCAACAGCTGGATGCAAACCCCGCAGGGCTTCGAAATCATTGATGGCAGGGTGATTCCGGTGGACTGGCTGGCGGTGATTTTCAACCCGTCATTCCCTTACCGTCTGGCGCACATGGCCACTGCGGCCTTTGTGGCCACGGCATTTTTTGTCGGCGCTTCGGCGGCCTGGCACTTGCTGCGCGGTCGTAACACGCCGGCCATTCGCCGCATGTTCTCGATGGCGATGTGGATGGCTCTGGTGGTTGCGCCGGTACAGGCGCTGATCGGCGATGCCCACGGTTTGAACACCCTTGAGTATCAGCCAGCAAAAATCGCGGCCATGGAAGGTCACTGGGAGAACAAACCCGGTGAGGCCACGCCGCTGATTCTGTTTGGCATCCCGAACATGAAGACCGAAACCACGGACTACAAGATTCAAGTTCCTTACTTGGGAAGCCTGATCCTGACCCATAGCCTGGACAAGCAAATTCCGGCCCTGAAGGACTTCCCGGCAGCGGATCGTCCGAACTCGACCATCGTGTTCTTTACCTTCCGCATCATGGTGGCGCTGGGCATGCTGATGATCTTTATCGGCCTGTGGAGCCTGTGGCTGCGCAAACGCGGCACCCTGTACGAAAACC
>JBILYW010000218.1:0-6083 GCA_044377555.1 Pseudomonas sp. | reverse complement strand
CGGCCTTGAGCGGCGCACCGCCACGGGCCAGCTCCAGCGAGCAGCAGCCGCCAAAGCAGAAACCAAAGGTCGCCAGCTTGCTGCTGTCGACCACCGCCAGGCCCTGGTTTTTCAGCACGTCATACGCGGCCCACATCCGCTTGCGCAGCAAGGCACGATCATTCTTGAGCGGCATCATCGCAGCGCCCGCCTCGTCCCCATTGGCCGGGCGTACGGCCTGGCCGTAGAGGTCAGCAATCAACACCACATAGCCTTGCTCGGCCACAGACTTGGCAATCTCCTCGGCGCCTGCGCTGATGCCCATCCAGTTAGGTGCCATCAACAGACCCGGCAATGGATCTTCACGGCTCGGGTCAAATGCGAGGCGGCCTTCATAGGGTTGGCCGTCGATTTGATAGGCCACAGAACTGACCGTAATTGATTTCATTAAAAACTCCTGAACTCAAAACAAAAAAAACCCGCCGAAGCGGGTTTTTATAGCGCGGTTAGACCGACAACTCTACTAACAATTTGTTTAGTCGACGGACATAAGCCGCCGGGTCTTTCAAGCTGTCACCGGCTGCCAGGGCCGCCTGATCGAAGAGGATGTGCGACAGATCGCCAAAACGCTCTTCGCTCTGTTCCGCATCCAGTTTCTCGATCAGCGGGTGAGCCGGGTTGAATTCGAAGATTGGCTTCGACTCAGGCACTTTCTGACCGCTGGCTTCGAGGATCTGACGCATTTGCATGCCCAGGTCCTGCTCACCAATGGCCAAAATAGCCGGGGAATCGGTCAGTCGATGCGATACACGCACTTCGCTGACGCTTTCGCCCAAGGCAGCCTTGATGCGTTCAACCAGACCTTCTTTGGACTTGGCCACTTCTTCTGCGGCTTTTTTGTCCTCTTCAGAGTCCAGGTTGCCCAGATCGAGGTCACCACGCGCCACGTCGACAAAGCTCTTGCCGTCGAAATCGCTGAGGTAGCTCATCAGCCACTCATCGATGCGATCGGTCAGCAGCAGCACTTCGATGCCTTTTTTGCGGAAGACTTCAAGGTGCGGGCTGTTCTTGACCTGTGCGTATGTCTCGCCGGTCAGGTAGTAGATCTTGTCCTGACCTTCCTTGGCGCGGGCCAGGTATTCGGTCAGGGCAACGTTTTGTTCGCCGTCGTCACCGTGGGTCGAAGCAAAGCGCAGCAGGCCGGCGATTTTTTCCTTGTTGGCGAAATCTTCAGCCGGGCCTTCTTTCATGACCTGACCGAAGTTTTTCCAGAAGCCCTGGTATTTTTCAGGGTCGTTCTTCGCCAGTTTTTCCAGCATGTCGAGCACGCGCTTGGTCAGCGCCGTCTTCATCGAATCGATGATCGGGTCTTTTTGCAGGATTTCCCGCGACACGTTCAACGACAGGTCATTGGAGTCGATTACGCCCTTGATGAAGCGCAGGTACAGCGGCAGGAACGACTCGGCCTGATCCATGACGAATACACGCTGCACGTACAGTTTCAGGCCCTTGGGCGCTTCACGCTGGTACAGGTCGAACGGAGCACGGGCCGGCACGTAGAGCAGCGAGCTGTATTCGAGCTTGCCTTCAACCTTGTTGTGGCTCCAGGCCAGCGGGTTCTCGAAATCATGGGCAATGTGCTTGTAGAACTCCTGGTATTCCTCGTCCTTCACTTCAGTGCGAGGGCGGGTCCACAGGGCACTGGCGCGGTTAACGGTTTCCCATTCCAGCGCTGGAGCCTCTTCGCCTTCGGCAGCGGTCTGCTCTTTAGGCAGTTCGATCGGCAAGGCGATATGGTCGGAGTACTTTTTGATGATGTTGCGCAGGCGCCAGCCGTCAGCGAACTCGGATTCGCCGGACTTCAGGTGCAGAACAATTTTGGTACCGCGATCAGCCTTCTCGACGGTGGCCACTTCAAACTCGCCCTCGCCCTTGGAGGACCAGTGCACGCCTTCGCTTGCAGGGGTACCGGCACGGCGGCTGTACACGTCAACCTTGTCGGCGACAATAAAGGCCGAGTAGAAGCCCACACCGAATTGACCGATCAGGTGCGAGTCTTTCTTCTGGTCGCCCGTCAGGTTTTTCATGAAGTCAGCAGTACCGGACTTCGCAATCGTACCCAGGTGGGTGATCACGTCATCGCGGTTCATGCCGATACCGTTGTCTTCGAGCGTGACGGTGTTGGCGTCCTTGTCGAAGCTCACACGGATTTTAAGGTCAGCGCCGCCTTCCAGAAGCTCAGGCTTGGACAGCGCTTCAAAACGTAATTTATCGACAGCATCAGAGGCGTTCGAGATCAATTCGCGAAGGAAGATTTCCTTGTTGGAGTACAGCGAATGGATCATGAGGTGCAGCAGTTGCTTGACCTCGGTCTGGAAGCCCAGGGTTTCCTTTTGAGTTTCCACGCTCATTGTTATCAAACTCCGATTAGATGGCATGAGCCACGCCCTGATGGGTTGGTGGCGGGATGTGATGAAAGTTGGGGGCTAAGGTTCAGATTTCAAGGCCTGTTGGAGCCACATCAGTTTTTTACCAATAGTTTCAACGGACGATGCTTTACTTATATATGTGTACGAGCATGGAACTTAAGCATTCGGACAATGCTCAAACGCCCCGTAGATCTACTCATAAGGAGAAACACCCCATGCGTAATACTTTTGCTGTTGCCTTGATGCTGGCTGCAACCCTTGGTCTGGCTGCGTGCGACAAGAAGTCCGAAGATAAAGCCCAGGACGCCACTCAGCACGCTGAGCAAGCTCAAGAAAAAATGTCTGAAGCTCAGGACAAAGTGAACGACGCGGCGAAAGAAAACGCCGAAGCTGCCAAAGCTCAGGCCGAGTCCAACAAAGCCGCCGCTGAAGAAGCCGCTCCAGCTGTTCCTGCTGCTCCAGTGGCAACTCCAGAAAGCAAGTAAAACGGCTTTTTGCGATGTAAAACAAAGCCCGCCCCGTGCGGGCTTTGTTGTGTTTAAGCCCGGGGTTGAACCCACGGCCATAAAAAAAGCCCTGCATCCGTTAGATGCAGGGCTTTTTTATTTATCCGGCAAGGCTTTTGGCGATCCGGATATTACGCGAGGGCTTCTTGACGCTTGCCCAGCACGCGGTCGCAGACAACAGCGCCCAGCAGGGTCACAAGGCACGGCACCAGCCACGCCAGGCCCTGGTTGCTGAATGGCATGTTCGCCAACTGGGTCGGAATCCAGTCACCCAGGCCCGCGCCTTTAAGCGCGTCGATCGAACCGAAGAGGAACGAGACCAGCATTACCGGACCAACGATCCGTGTCTGCGCATGCCACAGGCCTTTGCAGAAGCTCAAGGCCACCAGCACGATGCACGGCGGGTAAATCGCCGTCAGCAGCGGAATGGAGAACGCGATCAACTGCGTCAGACCAAGGTTGGACACGCCCAGCGAGAACACGGCAAGGATAATCACCAGTGTCTTGTAAGACAGTGGCAAGACTTTGCTGAAGTACTCGGCGCAGGCACACGTCAGGCCTACAGCCGTGACCAGGCAGGCCAAAGCGATAAGCACCGCCAGGAAACCGCTGCCCAGCGAACCGAAAGTGTGCTGTACGTAAGCGTGCAGTACTGCCGCGCCATTGGTTGCGCCCGCAGCCACTTCATGGCTGCCCGCACCCAGGCGGAACAGGCTGATATACACCAACGCCAGACCGACACCGGCGATCAGGCCGGCAATAATTGCGTAGCGGGTGATCAGCTTGGGCGATTCAACGCCACGGGAGCGAATGGCATTCACGATCACGATGCCGAACACCAGTGCGCCCAGAGTATCCATGGTCAGGTAACCATTGATGAAGCCCTGGGAGAACGGAGCAGCAACGTATTCCGGGGTAGCGACACCCACATCACCTGCAGGCAGGGCAATAGCAGCAATGCCGAGAATAGCCAGCGCGATGATTTTCAACGGAGCGAGGAAACGCCCTACCGTGTCCAGCAGACGGCCCGGATACAGCGAAACGAAGAACACGATCAGGAAGTACACCGAGCTGTACAAAAACAGCGCCAGCGGGCTTTCGCCGGTCAACGGCGCCAGGCCGACTTCAAAGGATACGGTCGCGGTACGCGGGGTCGCGAACAACGGCCCAACCGCCAGATAGGCCACAGCCGCCAGCAAGCCGCCAGCCACTTTACCGATCGGGCTGCTCAGTGCATCCATACCGCCGCCAACCTTGGCCAGCGCAATTACAGTGACTACCGGCAGACCTACTGCGGTGATCAGGAAGCCCAGTGCGGCCATCCAGACATTCGGTCCAGCCTGCAGGCCAACGATTGGCGGGAAAATGATGTTGCCAGCCCCAACGAACAGGGCAAAAGTCATAAACCCAAGTGCCAGGATGTCCTGGCCTTTCAATACTTTCATTACGGAAATACCACACTACTGAATCGGAATTTAGAGGGGAATTTCCCGTGCGGATGTGGGAAATGCTGTCGGTCTGTATAAGTCCGACCCGTCTAGCGCGCGGCTTCCTTTTGGGACGCACACGCAGAAATGCAGAATGGCGGCAAGATTACCGAGTTTTTTCCTACAGCGCACTGTTAGAGGGCGGACTGTCCGATGAACGAACGCAGTTGTCGCCTGGATGACATCGAAAATTGATTTGGTGTGGTTTTGCCTGCAATCCGAGGCGAGGTTCTTGCGGGAGCTGGCTTGCCCGCGAAGGTATCACCTGGCTGCAGCTGAAACATCTCAGTGCCCGCATCTCGGGCAAGTCCGCCCCTGCAGTGGTCTGATTCAGTAACAGCCAGGTCCTGGTGCATCAGCTTTTCACGGCTCTCAACTCGGGATTTCTGAATTGCGAATTAAACTCGACGAGTGACGACAACTTCTCGAATAAACGAACGGGTTCGATATTACCATTCGCCCTTCCCTGCTTAATGGCAGCCACGATATCATCCGGCGATATATTTGTAGTTGCGTGATAATAAATCTCCCCCCCTCGCCCCAAGACCAAAACTTCATCCAGGCCAGGCACCAGCATTTTGTATTTTCCGGGATCTGTAAGACACCCATAAGCATCTTCGTGATACTCCATTGGCGTTCTTCTTGCACCATTGAGTGCATCTGCTCCTTCGCTTATATCTTTCAACCCGGACTCATACCTTGAAAGTATACCCATCGTACTAACGGGTTTATCAACAGCAAGAATATTAAGCACCACTCGGTAGTTATTATCTCTGGAAGCGCCGACCAACCTTAACATCCCATCATCGTTACTACCGATCGATTGCTGGACGACCATATTCATCCGATTATCGAAACCATGGCTTTTAACACCCGCCTCCAGATAGCGCGCCATTTCCTTGCAACCGGGGACAGTGCCCGGGTACCCCTTGCGCGCCTCCTCCGTGTACCCGGGGACAAAGCGCTTAAGGTCATCGTAATCAACGATCACGCAATTATTGTTCAAGTTGCCAGATATATTGTTGATGACGGTTGATTTTCCGGCCCCCATTTGGCCCGTCACAATGTGTACCTGAGGCTCTGTTTGCGATGTCGCGTTTGCGGCCAACTCTTTTATCACTGCCGCCAATACGTTGCTTTGTTCCAGGGCACTGACGGTGTCTATTTGCCTGGGGTCTGATACCACCTTCACTTGCCGAAGTTCATGAAAACTGTTTGACCTGCTTACACCCATCGAACCTGAAGAAATAACCTGCATTGTTTTATACCGTTAAATTAAAAACGGCCAGATTTTCAATTACAACAAATCCTCGGTCAATGAGTTTACAAATCGAATATAAGTACGGAGATTTCACCCTCCGACCAAATAATATAATCAGGCACCAATACCGGATCGCAAGGCATCGCAACACGCCAGAACTGATTGGGTACTGCGACATATATCGCATCGGGTATTTTTATAATAAAAGTTCAAGACTCTAAATGCACAAAGGCCACCCGAAGGTGGCCTTTGCCTGGTGTAGCAGTCAGTTAAGCGCGTGGCTTACTTGATTGCCCAGCCAGTCAGCTCGGACAGAGCCTTGCCGATGTCTGCCAGCGAACGCACGGTTTTAACGCCTGCGTCTTCCAGGGCAGCAAACTTCTCGTCTGCAGTACCCTTGCCGCCAGAGATGATTGCGCCA
>JBILYW010000217.1:0-6084 GCA_044377555.1 Pseudomonas sp. | reverse complement strand
TGTGCCCGTGGATTGCGCCACGTTTTGCCTGGCGAGCCTCTCTGGGCGCCAGCTTGATGGGCCTGGCGCTGGCGGTCACTCTGGCGCTTGGGGGGGCGATGCTGCTGGGCATGATCGCCTGGGCGCCGAAATGGCCGCCGCAAAGCACTATCTGGTTGCTGAACAATCTGCTGCTGGTGACGCTGGTTGAAGAGGCGCTGTTTCGCGGTTATATCCAGGGCGGGCTCAGCCGGCGCCTCAAGTTGCTGCCCTACGGCCAGGCGATAGCGCTGCTGGTAACCGCCGTGCTGTTCGGGCTGGCCCATGCCGCCGCCGGCTGGAAATGGGTGTTGCTGGCAGGGCTGGCAGGGATCGGTTATGGCCTGGCCTACCGCTTTGGCGGGCTGGGTGCGGCGATTGCCACGCACTTTGGGCTCAACGTGCTGCATTTCGTGTTTTTCACCTACCCGATGCTCATGCCCTGAGCAACTGCCGGGGCGTTTATAAACGCCCCGGCGCCTGAAATATAAATTAAACAATTCCATACACATGCCGACAGCCTGTCAAAGTCTTGCGGATTGAAACGACATGCGTAATAACCAGCCCATCACTCAACGCGAACGCACCTTCCCCGCGCTACAACGGTTGATTTCTACAACCGATGCCAAAGGTGTCATTTCCTATTGCAACGATGACTTTATGGAAATCAGCGGGTTTTCGCGTGAAGAGCTGATACGCGCGCCGCACAATCTTGTGCGCCATCCCGATGTGCCGTCTGCGGTTTTTGAGCACATGTGGAGCACCCTGAAAAAAGGTGCTCCGTGGATGGGTATCGTCAAGAACCGCTGCAAGAACGGCGACCATTACTGGGTCAATGCTTACGTGACCCCGGTTTTCGAGAACGACCGCGTGGTGGGTTATGAGTCGGTGCGGGTCAAACCGACGGCTGAACAAATCCGCCGTGCCGAGGCCCTGTACTCACGCCTCAATCGCGGCAAATCGGCAGTGCCCCAGCGCGACAAGTGGCTGCCGGTGCTGCAGGACTGGCTGCCGTTTATTCTGGTCAGCCAGTTGAGTTTCATGATCGGCGCCCTGCTCAATTCCAGCTGGGGATTTGCCCTGGCCGCCCTGCTGTCGATCCCGCTGGGGTTGCTCGGCCTGAGCTGGCAACAGCGCGGAATCAAGCGCCTGTTGCGCCTGGCCGAACAAACCACGTCCGACCCGCTGATCGCCCAGATGTACACCGACAGCCGTGGCCCGCAAGCGCGTCTGGAAATGTCCATCCTGAGCCAGGAAGCACGCCTGAAAACCTGCCTGACGCGCCTGCAGGACACCGCCGAGCATCTGAGCGGGCAAGCCCGTCAATCGGACATCCTGGCGCACAAGAGTTCTGTCGGGCTGGAACGCCAGCGCGTCGAGACCGAGCAAGTGGCGACCGCGGTCAACCAGATGGCCGCCACTACCCTGGAAGTGGCAAGCCACGTACAACGCACCGCTGACGCCACGCAAGAGGCCAACCGCCTGACCAGCCGCGGCCGCGATATTGCCGGTGAAACCCGCGAAGCCATTGAGCGCTTGTCGGTGGTGGTGGGCGAAACCGGAGCCACGGTCACGCAACTGGCCAAGGACAGCGATGAGATCGGCGGCGTAGTCGATGTGATCAAGGGCATTGCCGACCAAACCAACCTCCTGGCCTTGAACGCCGCCATCGAAGCTGCACGGGCAGGTGAAATGGGCCGCGGCTTTGCCGTGGTGGCTGACGAAGTGCGCCAGCTGGCACAACGCACCAGTACATCGACCGGGCAGATTCATGGCCTGATTGCCAAGCTGCAACAGACCGCCGCCACGGCAGTGCAAACCATGAACGCCGGGCACCGTCAGGCTGAAGAAGGCGTGGCTCGCGTGCTGGAGGCAGACCAGGCACTGATCGGTATCAGCGAGGCGGTGGCCAACATCACTGACATGACCGCCCAGATCGCCGCCGCGACCGAAGAGCAAAGTGCGGTGGCTGAAGAAGTCAGCCGCAACATCAGCACCATTGCCGACCTCGCCGACCAGACCTCCGAGCAGGCGCAGCATTCGGCGCTGTTGAGCGAAGAGCTGAGCCAGACCGTGAATACCCAGTACTCACTGGTAGCGCGGTTTAACCGCTGACCCTTGTGGGAGCGAGCCTGCTCGCGACTGGATCGCTGCGGTTCAACACTTGCACCGCGTTGATGCCATCGCGAGCAGGTTCGCTCCCACAAATCATTCAAGGTTGCTGCAACCACCGCGCAATCTTGTCCGCCGCCGCATCCAGATGCTGCTCATGGGTAAACCCTGAAGCCTTCAAGGGCTTGAGGTCATGATCCCCGGATACCAACCAGAACAGCTCGATGCCCGGCGCCAGGGTGTAGGCCTCTACCGCCTCGCGGTTGCCCAGCGCATCACGCTCGCCCTGCACGATCAGGGTCGGCGTTTGCAGTTCAGCCAGATGCGCCACCCGGGGTTTTTCCGGTTTGCCGGCGGCATAAAACGGGTAGCCCAGGCACACCAGACGATCCGCTTTCAGCTCATCGGCAACCAAACTGGCCATGCGCCCGCCCATGGACTTGCCGCCGATGGCCAATTGCCCAGCGACATGCCGTCGCACCTCGGTAAATACCTCATGCCAGCATTCAAGCAATTTTGCCTGCTGATTTGGTGGCCTTTTACCACCATCTAGCCGACGCTGAGCCATGTACGGGAACTCGAAGCGCAACACGCTCACCCCGCGTGCAGCAAGGCGTTCAGCCATGCCTGTCATCCAGGCACTGTCCATCGGAGCACCCGCACCGTGGGCCAGGATCAGCGTCATGGATGAAGGGGTTGGCGCGCCATTCCACAGCCAGCCCCGCTGTTCCACGCACTTAAGCCATTGATCCCCGTCAATACCGACCACGCCTGCTACACCCATGCTTGCCTCGCTTTTAGTCTGCCTATAACTCCAGGCGTGCATTTGTATTCGCCTGAACCGTGGATGGGGAACCATGAACACTTCTACAAGTACCGCCTACAACTACAAGGTGGTCCGCCAATTTGCCATTATGACGGTGGTTTGGGGCATCGTCGGTATGGGGCTCGGCGTTTTTCTCGCCGCGCAGTTGGTTTGGCCGGAACTCAACTTCAATTTGCCCTGGACCAGTTTCGGGCGCCTGCGCCCTTTACACACAAACGCAGTGATCTTCGCCTTCGGCGGCTGCGCCTTGTTCGCCGCTTCGTTCTACTCGGTGCAACGCACCTGCCAGGCCACCCTGTTCTCGCCCAGGATCGCGGCGTTTACCTTCTGGGGCTGGCAACTGGTGATTGTGCTGGCAGCCATCAGCCTGCCGCTGGGCTACACCAGCTCCAAGGAATACGCAGAGCTGGAATGGCCGATCGACATTTTGATCACCATCGTCTGGGTGGCGTACGCCATCGTGTTCTTCGGCACGATCATGAAGCGCAAGACCAAGCACATCTACGTGGGCAACTGGTTCTTCGGCGCCTTTATCGTGACCGTGGCCATTTTGCACATCGTCAACAACCTGGAAATCCCGGTGAGCTTCACCAAGTCCTACTCGCTCTACGGTGGCGCCACTGACGCCATGGTGCAGTGGTGGTACGGGCATAACGCCGTAGGCTTTTTCCTGACGGCGGGCTTTTTGGGGATGATGTACTACTTCGTGCCAAAACAGGCCGAACGTCCGATCTACTCCTATCGGCTGTCCATCGTGCACTTTTGGGCGCTGATCACCCTGTACATCTGGGCCGGCCCCCATCACCTGCACTACACCGCACTGCCGGACTGGGCCCAGTCGCTGGGCATGGTGATGTCGCTGATCCTGCTGGCACCCAGCTGGGGCGGCATGATTAACGGCATGATGACCCTCTCGGGCGCCTGGCATAAGTTGCGCAGCGACCCGATCCTGCGATTCCTCGTGGTGTCCCTGGCCTTCTACGGCATGTCGACCTTCGAAGGTCCGATGATGGCAATCAAGACCGTCAACGCCCTCTCCCACTACACCGACTGGACCATCGGCCACGTACACGCCGGCGCTCTGGGCTGGGTGGCGATGATTTCGATTGGTGCGCTGTATCACATGATCCCGAAAATCTTCGGTCGCCCGCAGATGTACAGCCTGGGCCTGATCAACGCGCATTTCTGGCTGGCCACCATCGGTACCGTGCTCTACATCGCCTCGATGTGGGTCAACGGCATCGCCCAAGGCCTTATGTGGCGCGCAGTCAACGAAGACGGCACGCTGACTTACTCCTTCGTCGAAACCCTGGTGGCCAGCCACCCGGGCTATGTCGTGCGACTGGTCGGCGGTGCGATCTTCTTCAGCGGCATGTTGCTGATGGCTTACAACACTTGGCGCACCGTGCGTAACGCCGAGCCCGCTGAAGTCGTAGCCGCCGCGCAGATGGCCTGAGGAGTTGGCAATGAAACACGAAGTCGTTGAAAAAAATATCGGCCTGATGCTGTTGCTGATGATTCTGTGCGTGAGTGTCGGCGGCCTGACGCAAATCGTCCCGCTGTTCTTTGAAGACGTGACCAACACGCCGGTTGAAGGCATGAAGCCTTACACCGCACTGCAACTGGAAGGTCGCGACATCTACATTCGCGAAGGCTGCGTGCAGTGTCACTCGCAGATGATCCGTCCGTTCCGTGCAGAAACCGAGCGCTATGGCCACTACTCGGTGGCCGGTGAAAGCGTGTGGGACCACCCGTTCCTGTGGGGCTCCAAACGCACCGGACCGGACCTGGCCCGCGTCGGCGGTCGCTACTCGGATGACTGGCACCGCGCCCACTTGTACAACCCGCGCAACGTCGTGCCCGAGTCGAAAATGCCAGCCTACCCATGGCTGGTGGCGAACCCGGTAGATAACAGCCACACCCAGAAGAAACTCGAAGTGATGCGCACCCTGGGCGTGCCCTACACCGACGAAGACATCGCCAATGCCAAGCAGTCCGTGCAGGGCAAAACCGAGATGGACGCGCTGGTGGCCTACCTGCAAGTGCTCGGCACTGCCATCAAGAGCAAGAGGTAAGTCATGGTCTTCGAGATGAGTAGTGGAATGATTCGCGGCCTGGGCACCGTGGTGGTGGCCGTGGCGTTTATCGGCCTGGCGCTGTGGGTGTTCAGCCCGCGGCGCAAGTCAGAATTTGAAGACGCAACCTTACTGCCATTCAAGGACGATCCAGAGGCGATTCAACACGTCGAGCAAGAACAAGCGTCTAGGAGTAACAAAGCATGACCACCTTCTGGAGTCTCTATATATGCGTGCTGACCATAGGCACGCTGGTCGGCCTGACCTGGCTGCTGGTCAGTACGCGCAAGGGTGAAACCAAAAGCGATACCGTCCAGACCATGGGCCATAGCTTCGATGGCATCGAGGAGTACGACAACCCGCTGCCGCAATGGTGGTTCATGTTGTTCGTGGGCACTCTGGTGTTTGCCGTGGGTTACCTGATCCTTTACCCAGGCCTGGGCAACTGGAAAGGCCTGCTGCCCGGCTATGAGGATGGCTGGACTGGCGTTAACGAATGGCAAAAGGAAATGGACAAGGCAGATGCCAAGTTCGGGCCGATTTACGCCAAATATGCCTCCATGCCCGTGGAGCAAGTGGCACAGGACCCGGCCGCACTGAAAATGGGTGGCCGCCTGTTCGCCTCCAACTGTTCGGTGTGCCACGGTTCGGATGCCAAGGGTGCTTTCGGTTTCCCTAACCTGGCCGACAACACCTGGCGCTGGGGCGGCGATGCCGACACCATCAAGGCCACCATCATGGGCGGGCGCATCGCGGCCATGCCGGCCTGGGGTGAAGTACTGGGTGAAGCAGGGGTCAAAAACGTCGCTGCCTACGTGCGTCACGACCTGGCCGGCCTGCCATTGCCGCAGGACAGTGCGGTGGATCTGGCTGCAGGCAAGCAGGCTTTTGATACCACTTGCGTGGCGTGCCACGGGGCTAACGGTAAAGGCATGCCAATGATGGGCGCGCCGGATCTGACGCAACCTGCGGGCTTTATCTACGGCACCAGCCTGGCGCAATTGCAGCAAACCATTCGCCACGGCCGTCAGGGCCACATGCCTGCGCAAAACG
>JBILYW010000216.1:0-6087 GCA_044377555.1 Pseudomonas sp. | reverse complement strand
TACGACGCTTCATGGTGCGATCTCCAGGTATCTGATTTCTTAGAGGGCTGATCTGAACACTGAGAAGGACATAGCAAAGGCTGTGCCGTGATCGGCATGAGGCTCTAAAACGGGGCTTTGCGCGAACGTGTGGCCTTGTGCTGCACCAGTTCGGGGCTTGAAGGGGCGGGCGGTGCGCCGAGTGCGCCGCCTTGGTGCCTGGGGGCAATTGCCGTTGTAAATAACTACCACCGGGCACCAGGCAATCAGGCGAAGGATGAGTACCGGTCTTGCACCGGTCGATCCATCCTTCAATCAGAGATAAACCGCCATGCCACTTTCAGATTTGCCCCAGCCCGGCTGGGCACCCCCGAATGTGAACGTACCCCTGCCCACCTTGAGCCCCCCGTTCCTGAGCCCTGACGATGCGGCGCGTTTTGCCCATGAGTTGATTGGCGATCATCGCGACGTTCAATACGGCGGGGCGATTTTAAAAAATAAACGGGAGCAGTATTTTGCGACGCGACCGGTGAGGGGAACCCCGTCCCTGTTCCGGCCCGAGCGCGTCATGTCGACCAACCCATTGGGCCGGTTCAGGCATCCGCCGGGGTATACCTGCGTTGCCTTTTATCATTCTCACGCCGACCTCTATGAGCAGGTTCACGCGCTCTACGAAGATTGGCCCAGCGAAGACATATTTAAGCGGGTCAATTTTTTTTCGCCTGCCGATATTTACGACATGCTGCGAATGAGCAGTTTTGCAGCGGTCAGCTACCTGTCCGGCCTCAACGGCTCATTGATCAAATACCAATGCAGCGGCTCCGATGAAGAAAAAAAGATCGCCGAGCTTCTGGCCAAAGCCAAAGATCATTCCCATGAAGCCATTGATTCGTTGATCAAGGCTGTACATATTTTGATCAGTCTGGGCACGGTCAGCGTCATTCAGTCCAACGAGCTGTGGGGTAAAAAAGTCGGGCCGCTGGATGAGACATTCAAGTTTGAGCCTGGCGTGAACTCATTGGATATAGCCCCTGTGATTGTGCAACGGCCGGCCTTCGGGCCGATTGTCGCCAGCGAAGCATTGGCCCTGGATTACGCCCGTACGCGTATTGATCGAACGGAGGAAGAACACTTCGGGGTTATCCTCAAGCACGCACAACGCAATGAATTTGTAGTGTCCGAACCGGTCACCGAACAGATGGATTTCTCCCTGAGTCGGGTGTTCGTTCGATCCGCCGACAACAAACCGGCACTGCTGGCGGGCTATGAACTCTTTGCGCTGTATGGCTGTGACGGTGAGCACCGGGACCCCACGCTGATTCCCGCAGAGCAGGCGTCACTGTTCAAGAACTTCATGCACCCGCAGTCGCTGGAAAAGGCAATCGGGGTTGCACAGCTATTGGGCAATCCGTCGCAACACAGCGCACTGCCCCTGTATATCGCTGCCCGGGACGGCGCGATACTCAAGTATGTGTCGCGCTACTCGGCGGATGAGAAAACCCTGTTTGCCGAGCTGTCCGAGGGTGAGGGCGGTGGCATGGAACTGGTCAGGAACCTGCTGGCCGATGTCGAAAAACCCCTTGCCTATATCCAGCTGCTGGCCCATGCCGGTGAATTGAGCGTTGTGCGTACCAGCGAAATCTGGAGCAGAGCCGGGCGTGTCCAGACTGACTGGCAACCCTTCCAGGGGTTTATGCGGCGCACCTTGAGCCCTTCGTTTGTCAGCGCCGACGACGCCGCGCGTTATGCCCATGAGCAAATTGCCGGGCGGGTCGATGCGGTCTACGGCGGGCTGATTTTTCAGGGGGTGGATAACCGGTTCTTCGCCACGCAACCGCTGGCGGTGCATACCGGGGTTTTCGATCCGCAGCGCGTGATTCCCCCGGAGCTGCTGTCATTTACACCGTACGGCGGGGCGGTGGTGGCGGTCTATCAGTCGCACCGGCTTGAGCCTTTGCGGCTGTGGCGCTCGCCGGTTGAAGAGCAGTTGAATCGCTCGATGTTCTACCCCCATGAACTGTGTACCGCCATCAAGGAACGGGACTGGGCCGCGTCGCGCTATTTATCGACGCACGATGGCGTGTTGCTCAAGTACACACCGAGCGGGTCGGCGCTGGAAACAGCCTTGATGACCTTGATCTCGCCACCCAGAGAACACCCCGAGCAGGTTCGCAAAAACCCGGTCCAGCTCAAGTTGCGCGCCAACGCTCTCAAGCCCACCGAGTATGTGGCCCAGGTGAGCCGCGTGGGCGGGTTGCACGTTGTGGTGGGCAGTGCGTTGTGGGGCGAGCGCGGCAAAGTGACGCCGCTGTGGAAATTTGCCCAGCCTCGGCGCAAGGGGTACACGGCTAAAATCCAGCCGGCATTGAGCCCCGTTTTCACTCAGGCCCAGGATGCCATGCGCTATGCCCATGAACGGATGGGTGCGCGTGACGGTCGCCAGTTCGGGGTTATCTTGAAAAACCTGCGTGACGATGAGTACATCGCCACTGAACCGACGACGGCTAACGGCAACTCGATCCTGCTATCAGGGCTTTTCCCTATTCCATTTGGTTCGCAGGCTTACAGTCTGCCTGCCGGATTTGACTACTACGCAGTCTATATAGCGGCCCCTAAAGACCCCGTGGATCCAGTGCCAGGCAGTGTCTATGCCGATTTTGTTGCCCCCCAAGACCTTGCAGACAGTGCCGTGCTTATGAGCACTGTGCGCGATTTTTTGCCCCGGGGGGCTGCTTACCCGCAGTTGTACATCTCAACCCGCGAGGGTGCTCTGTTGAGTTATCGCGCCTCTGGCCGCAACGCGCTGCTGGATATCGAGGGGCCTTTCTCCTCTCAGCGTGCAATGTCGGCCGGTTTGATCTCCGGCAAAATCAGGCCCGTGGAGTATGTGCGGCATGTGGCGGGCGGTGGCGAGATGCAGGTGCTGCTGACGAGCAACATGTGGGCCACTGAGGGCCGCGTCACCACAGCCTGGAGACCAAACGCTTTCGAGATACCGATCGCCGGCGGCTCGCGGGCCAGGGAACTGGCCCTGGGCCCCTTGTTTAGCCATATCGATGATGCTGCGCTTTATTGCCATCGCCGCCTGCCGCACCCCCATGCGCAGGATACCGTGGGAGCGATTTTGCGCTCGTCGCTCAAGCACCTTTATGTGGCTGTAGAGCCGTTGACCAACGGCCAGGCAATGAATGGCCGAGATCGGATTTTTTTAGATGCGCTGTTTGAGCAGGGCACCAGCAGCAATCGGTCGCTGCCTGTTTTTCCGCCCGGGTTTGCGCCCTGGGCTGTCTGTTATGCGCATCGCCCTCAGACGCCGATCTATGCGCGGCACGGCGTTAGCGAGTGGATGGATAACGTCTTTTGGCCGGCCGATATTTGCTATGTCACCAAGAGCCTGCCGCGCTTGGGCTTCTCGCTGCAAATTGCCTACGTGTCGGGCAATGACGGCGCGCTCTTGAAGTACGTTCGCCGCCTGGGCAAGGCTGAAGACGATCTGTGTGAGCGGGTGGAAGGTTCCGATTATTGGGACAACCAGTACGTCCATCAGCAATGGATCGAAACAGGGCACGAAACAGAAAACGAGTACCTCGATAAGTTGCTGCAGGCCGGTGAGCTGATAGTGGTTCAGCCCAGTGATAGCTGGCCGAAAATCAGCTGGGTGACGCCCAACTGGAAACAGGATGTGCGCTCCTGGACCGCCGGATACGGCGTAGCGGCCACTACGCCCTGGGCTCGCTCCCAGACTACGGATAAAGACGAACTCTAGAAGGAGGACGCGGCTTTGTCGCCCTGCTTTTTTATCAAGGAAGACCGTGTTATGGAACAGACTGAAGGCCGTGAAAAACGGCATGCACTGCCCAACATACAAACCTCGTTACCGACCTTGAGCCCGGCATTTGTCAGCGCCGACGACGCGGCGCGTTTTGCCCATCATTTGATCGGTGATTTCCGCTCCGTGGAGTATGGCGGCGCCATTTTGAAAGATGCCGAAGGCCGCTACTTCGCGACGCGCCCGGTGCGCGGAAAAGCCAGCTCCTTCGACCCCACGCTGGTCATGTCAACCAACAGCAGCGGCGGTTTCATCAACCCGCCGGGCTATACCTGTGTCGCCTTCTACCACTCGCACCCGGCCAACTATGACAAGTTGAAGAACCTGTTCAAACACTGGGGCACTGAAGACATCCATACGTCGATCAATGCCTTTTCGCCTGCGGACATGGTGCTCAACCGGCTGAATGCCTATTTTGCCCCCGCGCATTATTTGTCGGGGGTGAATGGTTCGCTGATCAAATTCATTTCCAGCGGCTCGCCCCAGGAAAATGCGCTTATCGAGAGAATCGCCATCGATTCCGATGCGGGCAAATTCACCTTTGCGACCATCGTCGAATATGTCCAGGCGGCGGCCAGCGTGGGCCGGTTAAGGGTGCTCCAGGCCACTGAGGTCTGGGAGGGCAATGTCGGCCCCCTGCAACCCGACTTCAAGGTTTTTTCAGCGACCCGGCTCTTGGACATCGCGCCTGTGATTGTCCAGCAGCCGGCATTCGGGCCCATCAGCGACAGCCTCGAACAGGCGGTCAAAGAAGTGCGGGTGCGGGTAAGCCAAACCAGCGAGTGCTGCTTTGGGGTGATTCTCAAGCATAGAGACCGGCCCATTTTCGTGGCCTCTGAGCCGGTGATCGGGAGTATGGATTTTTCGCTGGCGAAGATTTTTCCGCCCAAGGACGGTACCCCGTTGCCCATGCCGGCGCAGTACGAAGTGGCAGGGCTGTATTGCAGCGATGGTTTTTACCGTGACCCCAGCCTGGTTCCTGCGCAGCAGCCTTCGCTGTACAAGCATTTTGTGGCCCCCGAGACGTTGGCTAACGGCATCAAGGCCGCACAAGCACTTGCCGCGCCTTCGCCGGGGCGGGCAGTGCCGCTCTTTATCTGCAGCAGCGACGGTGCTGTCCTGCAATACGTTTCGACCTTTTCCGGTTTCGAAAAAAATATTTCCGCGCCATTGCCTGAAGGCGAAGGCCAGGGGCTGGCGCTTGCCCGCGAGCTGCTCAGTGGCGTGACGCCAACCCTTGCCTATATCCACCTTGTTGCCGGCGCGGGCGAGTTGAGCGTGCTGCATACCAGCGATTTATGGAGCAGGGCCGGGCGGGTAACGGCGGCCTGGAAGCCTTACGCGGGGTTCAGTCGCCGGGCGTTGGGACCTTCCTTTGTTTCTGCCGATGATGCCGCGCGCCATGCCCACGAACAAATTGCCCGCCGCGATGACAAGGTTTACGGCGGCCTGATTTATCAGCGCCTGGATACCCGCTTTGTCGCCACTGAACCCCTGGCTTGCCATAACGAGAGCTTCGACCCGACATGCGTCATGCCACCGGAGCTGATTGCCCTCACGCCCCACGGTTGTTCGGTGGTTGCGGTGTATCACACACACCGGGTGCATCCTTTGAGGCTATGGCGAACGGAGGCTGAAGAGCAGCTGTTTCAAACCATGCTTGAACCCCATGAGTTGAATGCCGCAATCAGGGATCGGGAATGGGCACCCGTGCGCTATTTTTCGGCCCACGACGGCACGTTGCTCAAGTACACGCCAAGCGACTCGGTGCGCGAGCGTGTACTGCGTACGCAGATAGCGCCCCCTGGCAAACACCCCGAGCAGGTTCGCAAAAATCCGATCCATATGGCGATGCGGGCCAACGCCCTCAAGCCCAGGGATTACATCCGCGAGGTCGCTCAGGCGGGGGATCTGCAGGTGGTAGTTGGCAGCGCGCTCTGGGGCGCTGCAGGCCCGGTCAGGTCGGATTTTATCCCGGCTACACGGCCGGTACCCGAGGCCCAGGCGGTTCGGCAGCCGGCCCTGAGCCCTGTGTTTACCCAGTTGCAAGATGCCATGCGCTATACCCATGAACGTATGGTTTACGGGGATTTGGCTCAATACGGCTTGATCCTCGGCAACCCCCATAGCCACGAGTATGTGGCGACCCGGCCGGTGCAAGGCGGGGAATTTACCTTGAACCGATTGTTTCCCCAGGATGAGGCCAACGGCGAATTCAAGTTGCCCCCGGGGTTCAGGTTTCAGGCGGTGTATGTGGCTGCACCCAAAATGGCACCTCA
>JBILYW010000215.1:0-6090 GCA_044377555.1 Pseudomonas sp. | reverse complement strand
GATCCAGGCCAGCATCAGCAATGTGCCGATGCACAGCACGAGCAGAACCAGTGCCTGGAGCCCGAAGCTGATCAGTCGGCGCCACTGGCCGTTGAGCAGGTAGAAACTGCAGAGGATGCCGGTGGGGATTACCAGACCGATCGGGCCGCGAATGGCAAAACCCAGTATCAGCAGGGCCAGCAGCAAAAAGTGCCGGCGTGGCGCACCGAAGTGCTCGTGGGAGTAGGCCAGATAGAATGCACTGAAGCTCACGGCTGCGAGCATTTGGTCCAGCGAAACAGCCCGGGTTTCGGTGACAAAAGTCATGCTCAGCAATAACAAGGCCACGCTGACCAGGGCCCAGGTACTCGATTGCGGTGCGATCAGGCGGTACATCAAGGTCACGATCGTTGCACTGGCAACGGCAGTGGGCAGCCACGCGGTCAGACTGGTGACTTGGCCAAAAGGCAGCGACAGCAACCACGTCAGCACGGTCGAGGTTGCGCTGTAGTCAGCGTAGGGCTGGCCATAGGTGGTCGGAAAGAAACCGGGGCCGTGGCGCATCATCTCGTTGGCAAACATCACAAAGCGCGAATCAAAGCCGATCGCTGCCTCTTGATGGTTGCCCAGGATAAACAGCACGAATGCCAGTGCCCCCAGAATCAGGGAATGCCTGCGCTGTGTCAGCAAGGCCATGCGGTTGAAGTCGGCAGGCATGTCGAGTCTCCTTGACTCAATCTACGAACAAAAAAAACGCCGCCATTGTTGCCAATGGCGGCGTGATTACCCAATCAAACGGCCGTTGCGCCCTGGGACACCGGCAAGTTGCACGATTCCCCCCGGCCCATCGGGAAGTACTGCAAGCCGATGCGTGCCAGGCGCTCACCTTCATACAGGTTGCGACCATCGAAAATCACCGGGGTCTTGAGGCGCTGCCTGATCAGGTCAAAGTCAGGAGCCTTGAATTGCTGCCACTCGGTACACACGATCAATGCGTCCGCACCGTTGAGCGTCGATTCCGGCGTGCCCATCAGGCTCAGGCGCGGTTCGTCGCCGTACAGGCGCTGGGTTTCCTGCATGGCTTCGGGGTCAAAGGCACGCACGTCGGCGCCCGCGGCCCACAAGGCTTGCATCAATACACGGCTTGGTGCGTCGCGCATGTCATCGGTATTGGGCTTGAACGCCAGGCCCCACAGGGCAAAGGTCTTGCCTTTAAGATCGCCCTTGAAGAACGCATTGATACGGTCGAACAACTTGTGTTTCTGGCGTTCGTTGATGGCTTCGACAGCCTGCAGCAGGTCGCTTGAGCAATTGACCTGCTGGGCGCTGTGGATCAGCGCGCGCATGTCTTTGGGGAAGCACGAACCGCCATAGCCGCAGCCAGGGTAAATGAAGTGATAGCCAATGCGGGTGTCGGCGCCGATGCCCAGGCGAACGGCTTCGATGTCGGCGCCCAGGTGCTCGGCCAGCTCGGCGATCTGGTTGATAAAGCTGATCTTGGTCGCCAGCATGCAGTTGGCGGCGTACTTGGTCAGTTCGGCGCTGCGCAGGTCCATGAAAATGATGCGGTCATGGTTGCGGTTGAAGGGTGCATAAAGGTCACGCATGACTTCACGCACTTCTTCGCGGGCGCAGCCGATGATGATGCGGTCAGGGCGACGGCAGTCGCTGACCGCCGAGCCTTCCTTGAGAAATTCAGGGTTCGAGACCACGTCGAATTGCAGCGAGCGTCCGGTCTGGTCCAGGGCTTTATTGATATGGGCGGTCAGCGCGTCGCCGGTGCCCACGGGTACGGTGGATTTCTCGACCAGAATCAGCGGTTCCTTGCGATGGCGGGCTACCGCGTCACCCACAGAGAACACCTGGCCCAGGTCAGCCGAACCGTCTTCGCTGGGCGGAGTGCCGACGGCGATGAACAGGACCTGGCCGTGTTCGATGGCGAGTTTTTCATCGCTGGTAAAGCGCAGGCGATTGCTCTCAAGGTTTTCACGCACCAGGCTGGAAAGCCCGGGCTCAAAAATGCTCACGTGCCCTTGTTGCAGCAACTCGACCTTCTTCTGGTCAATGTCCATGCAGATCACATCGTGGCCGACTTCCGCCAGTACCGTCGCCTGCACCAGGCCAACATAACCACTACCAATTACACTGATTTTCATGCGCAGTTCCTGGAACTTGGGGTACGTCGAGAGTTGATCGTAAGCACCCCCAGAATGACCAAGGTCACACCAAGGGTTTTTGAAAGCGTGAAGCTTTCATGGAAAATCGGCAGGCTTGCAGCCAGCAAATACACCAGCGCGTAGCTGATGCTCAACAGCGAGTACGCCCGGCCCAGCGGCAAGTCGCGCAGGGCCAGCAGCCAGCAGAGCATCGACAGTGCGTAGGCGACGATTGCGCCACACACCACGCCCAGGGCGACAAGTGACACGTCGCCCTGATTGATTGCGCTCAGCCATTGAGCCGGTTCCGGCAAGCGCGTCATGCTCCAGCGCATGCCCAGCTGGGCACCGCTGACCAGCAACACGCTGCCTGAGGCAAAGGCAAATCCACGGCGCAGGTTCATGCGTGTTGCCCCAGCAAAACCACCCCGGCAATCACCAGCCCGACGCCCAGCCAATGGCGCAGGTCGATGGCTTCTTTGAACAGGTAGCGGGCCACCAGGGTGATCAGTACAAAGTTGAGGCTGAGCATCGGGTAAGCAATCCCGACCTCAAGCCGTTGCAGCACCAGCAACCACACGAGCAAACCCAGGCCAAGGCACAGCAGTGCCAGCCACAACCAGGGCGAGCGCAGTTTTTGCGCCACCCCGGTGTCGATCCCGCGCCAGCCCTCGACCGCGTATTTCTGGGCGATCTGGCCGGCACAGGTCAGCAGGCAAGCCAGCAGCAGGAGTGTCAGGGTCATGGAGCGATCTGCGGGAAAATCAGAATCACCATGTTGCCTTCGTCATAGCGTTTTGCATCTTTGGGCAGCTCGTCCATTTCATGGCTTTCGTCGCTGTCCTTGACCCGCATTACTACGCCGACAGGACCCTGGCGGCGGGCGTCAATCATCCACTGGCCAATATCGGCCAGGCCGATGCTTTTGCCTTTGGCGTCGTCATAGGTCAGGCCGTATTTGACTTCGCCCTGGGTGTTGTAAAGCGTCACGTCCGGACGGCGCAGGCGCCAGGCAAGGGCAGAGGCCGCGCCCAGGTCGTTGCTGAGAAAGGTCCTGGCCTGGGACAGTTCGTCCATATGCTCAAGGATGAACTGGTCGGGCATCTTGTTGTGCACCACGCTGGTCGGCATGGCCGCAGGCAGGGCGAGCACCAGCACACCCATCGCCAGGGCAGGCGCAGCCCACATTTTCAGCGGTCTGGTCAGCGTCAGCAGGCTGGTCACGATCCACACCAGCAGCACGACGACCAGCAAGGCCATGTGTTGCGGTTCGTTTTCATAGAACGGCTGCTTGATCTGGAAGTAGACCAGGGCCAGCAACGCTGCGCTGCCGCCGATCAGGTTGACCAGACTATTGAAGCGCAAGGCTGACGTTTTGGCCTGTTCAACCCGCTGCATCATCGCGTGGCCTATCAACAGGGCCAGCGGTAGCATGCACGGCATGATGTAGGTCGGTAACTTACCCTTGCTCAGGCTGAACAAGCCCAGCGGCAGCAGCAACCACAGCAGCACGAACACGATGCTGGCATGGCCCTTGTTTTTCCAGGCGTCCTTGAAGGCAACGGGCAACAAGGCTGCCCACGGCAAGCTGGAAACAACCATCAACGGCAGATAGAACCACCACGGACGACCGTGCTGGGCGTCTTCACCGGCAAAGCGGCGGATGTGCTCGTGCCAGAAGAAGAAGCGCCAGTAATCGGGCTCCTGGGCGTGAACCGCGAGTACCCACGGCAGCGAGATGGCGGCGGCGACCAGCATGGCCACCAGGCCGTACTTGACCAGTTCCAGAAAACGCTTTTGCCAGATCATGTAGGGCAGGGCGATCAGCACGGGCAACAGCAGGGCCAGAAAGCCCTTGGTCATAAAGCCCATGCCGCAGGCAAAACCCAGTACGGCCCAGCTGATCAGGCGGTCGCGGGGGCGGGTGCTGTCAACGGCAAACCACAGCGCAACCATGCTCAGGTTGACCCACAGGGTGAACTGCGGATCGAGGTTGGAATAACCGGCCTGGCCTGCAATAAGGCCAAAGGTCATGTACACCAGGGCGCAGGCAAAACTTTTGCGCGGGTCATTCCACAAACGGCGGGCCACGGCATAGGCCAGAAACACGCTCAGGCCGGTGGCGATGGCGGACGCAATGCGCACGCCAAACAGGTTTTCACCAAAAATGGCCTGGCCGATGGCAATCATCCAGTAGCCGGCAATCGGCTTCTCGAAGTAACGCAAATCCATGAAGTGCGGGGTGATCCAGTTACCGTCGACCAGTATTTGCTGGCCGATTTGCGCATAGCGCGTTTCGTCAGGAATCCACAAGCCGTGGGTGCCCAGCGGCAACAGGTAAAACGCAATAAAGGCTAAAACCAGCAGCGGTATTGTCCAGCGTGAAGTCATGGTTGCTGCACTCCCAGCCAGCCTTCACGGCCTTCGAGCACTCCACGGCTCAACTGCCCGGCTGGCAGGCTGTTGAGGTCGTCGGGGAGCAAATCGCGCAAGGGTTGGAAGTGAATGTTGCGGGCACGGGCTTGAGCCAGTAATTGACGGAAGTCGTTAGCCATTAGAATCCCTTCTACTTCAGCATGGATGGTGTACGCGTTCAGCTTTTGCGGGCTGAAGCGATCAAGAATGTATGAGTTGAAATCGGCAGCACTGATCTGCGGTCCGACCACTTCATCGAAGGTGGGTAAATCCACAGGGATTTGCGGCGCGCCCAGACTGCCGTCGGTCAACCTCGGCCGAAACAGACTGTGCCCGCGGCAATCACTGTTGTAACGAAAGCCAAAGGTTTGCTTGGCCTGGACGACGCGTTCATCGGCCCGCCAGCCGGCGGCGGCCGAACACTCGACGGCTTGCCCGGTGATGTCGCTCAACGTCTCGACACCACGGCGGATCTGCTCGATCAGTTGGGCCTCGCTCCAGCGGCCGGTATTGGCCTGCCAGCCATGGTGATCCCAGGCGTGCAGGCCAACTTCATGGCCGGCGGCCAGGGTCTGGCGCATCAAGTGCCCCAGATCCTTGCCGATCGGTTTGCCCGGCCAGGCGGTGCCGGCCAGCAAAATGTCCCAGCCGTACAAGCTGGCCGCCTTGGAGCGCATCATCTTCCAGAAAAACTGGGGCTTGATCAGCCTCCATAAATGGCGGCCCATGTTGTCCGGCCCCACGCTGAAAAAAAACGTGGCTTTGATCTGGGCTTCGTCGAGCAGTTCGAGTAGCCGCGGAACCCCCTCACGGGTTCCACGGTACGTGTCGACATCAATACGCAGTCCAGCTTGCATCAGCGTTTTTCCGCGATTTCTACCATGGCTTCACGCAGGAAGAAGTCCAGGGTCTTGCCAATGGTTTCGCTCAGCTCAGTGGTCGGCGTCCAGTCGATCAGGCGACGGGCGTTTTCAACACTTGGCTTGCGATGGCTGACGTCCTGATAACCGGTGCCGTAGAACGACTGGCTTTCAACGTCGCGGAAACCGGCAAACGGAGGGAAGTTGGCACGCAACGGGTGAGCTTCGAACTGACGCAGCAACTCTTCGCCCAGTTGACGAATGCTGGCTTCGTTATCCGGGTTGCCGATGTTGATGATCTGGCCGTCGCACTTGCCACCCTTGTTGTCGATGATGCGTGCCAGGGCTTCGATACCGTCCGCCACGTCGGTGAAGCAGCGTTTTTGTTCGCCGCCGTCAACCAGACGGATCGGGGTGCCTTCCACCAGGTGCAGGATCAGCTGGGTGATTGCACGCGAGCTGCCAACCCGTGCCGAGTCCAGACGGTCCAGACGCGGGCCCATCCAGTTGAACGGACGGAACAGGGTGAACTTCAGGCCCTTGGTGCCGTAGGCCCAGATCACGCGGTCCAGCAGTTGCTTGGAAACCGAGTAGATCCAGCGCTGTTTGTTGATCGGGCCAACCACCAGGTTGGAGGTGTCTTCGTCGAAGTTCTTGTCCTGGCACATGCCATACACTTC
>JBILYW010000214.1:0-6104 GCA_044377555.1 Pseudomonas sp. | reverse complement strand
ATTCCTTGGGGTCATGCCGTGACTTTGGCGTTTGCGGCCATTTCAGCCTTGGCGATTTCCTGATTGCGCAAAATGAAGCGCTGCAGCTTGCCGCTCGGGGTTTTCGGCAGCTCGCTGACAAATTCGATTTCACGGGGGTAAGCATGGGCGGCCAGACGCTGGCGCACATGCAGGCGCAGGGTTTCGGCCAACTGTGCATCGCCCAGGTACTGCGGGCTGAGCACTACAAAGGCTTTGACCAGCTCGGTACGCTCGGGGTCCGGCTTGCCCACCACGGCAGCTTCGATGACGGCCGGGTGTTCGATCAGGGCGCTTTCCACATCGAACGGCCCCACGCGGTAACCCGAGGTGGTGATCACGTCATCGCTACGCCCGACAAAGCTGATGCTGCCGTCCGGGTTCAGCTCCACGGTGTCGCCGCTCAGGTAGTAATCGCCGACGAATGCCTTGGTCTTGAAGCCCTGATAGCCGCCAAACCAGCACATCGGCGACTGGCTGCGATCGACCGCCAGAATCCCCGGCTGGCCAACAGGCAGTTCCTGATGGTTGTCATCGAGCACCACGATCCGGTGGCCCGGCGAGGCGAAGCCCGCAGCGCCCATGTGCACCGGATGGTTGAGCCCGTGGTGGTTGCACAGCACCATGCCGACTTCGGTCTGGCCGTAGTGGTCGTGGATGGTGACGTTGAGTTCATCGGCGAACCAGCGGATCACTTCCGGGTTCAAGGGCTCGCCGGCGCTGCTGACAGCACGCAACTGGCCCTTGATCTTGCTGGAGAACGCATCCCCGGCGGCAATCAGCATGCGGTAGGCCGTGGGTGACCCGGTAAGGTTGGTGATGCCCAGCTTCTTGATCACCCGG
This sequence comes from Pseudomonas sp., assembly GCA_044377555.1. Lineage (GTDB taxonomy): Bacteria > Pseudomonadota > Gammaproteobacteria > Pseudomonadales > Pseudomonadaceae > Aquipseudomonas. Next base: position 5,243 of record JBILYW010000214.1, on the reverse strand, counting down.
CAGGTGCTTTCGACCGTGAACGGACCATCGTAAAAGGTGATGGGGTGGCCCATGGACAACGGCCCGGTGATGCCGAAATAGATCCCGTAGGCCCAGCCCGGATCGGCCAGATTCCAGAATGAATCCTCGGGGCGCAGATCTACTGCATCACGGGTGTAGCTCTGGAACGCGACAATGGCCTTGAGCGGTACCAGCAGCGGTTTGGCCGGGCCCGTGGTGCCCGAGGTGAACATCAGCAGGAACGGATCTTCACCGGTCAGCATTACCGGCTCACAGACGGCCGGGTAGTTGTCCAGCTCGGCCCAGAAGCTGAAATCACCGCGCACCAGGCCCTGCCCCTTGGCCCCTGCCACCGTGACAATTGCCGGGCAGTCATTGACCTCGGTGAGTTTGGCGCGGTTGACCGCGTCCGTGACCACCAGCCTGGCGCCGGAGCTGTTGAGCCGGTGCTCGATGGCCTTGGGGCCGAACGCGGTAAACAGTGGCTGGTAGATCGCACCGATGCGCCAGACCGCGAAGGCAACGATCAGCAGTTCGACATTGCGTGGCAGCAAGCCTGCCACCTTGTCGCCGCGTTTTACGCCTTGGGCCAGCAAGAAGTTGGCAAAGCGTGCGGCCTGGTCCTGAAGTTGAGTAAAGGTGTATGTGGCGCTGCTGGCATCGCGCCCCTCCCAGAACAACGCAATTCGACCAGGCAAAGCGTGCCGGTCACAGCACTCGACACAGGCATTGACTGCCGCCAAATGGCCGTCCAGTGCGCCCGTCACCGTACGTTGATAATCAAAGTCAGTCATCGCGGTCAGATAGTCGCGCATCAGCAGAATCCCTCGGTCTTTATTTTTAGGATGGGAACCGTGAAAAATCCTGCTGATAATCGCCCCGGGAAGGCTCTGCAACAATGGTCAAACCGCTCAAGCTGGGTGACTGCTTTGGCCAAAACTCCCGGCATCAGGAGCATCGCTGGCCAGCCAGCTCCCACAGGGGCCGGGAGCCTGGCACCCAGCGTGCGGCAGCCAGCCTGCTGGCGATGGCAGCACTGCGGTGTGCCAGTTAGCGCTATTGGCCAGTCAGGTACTCCAGCACTGCGGCCTGGTCGCCGGCAAAGGCAATGCGCGAGCCCTTTTTCTCGCGCTGAAAGGCGTACATCGGGTCGTAGTATTCGCGCAACAACGCCTCGATCCAGACCCGGTGAAGGTCTACCGCGCCACAACTGGCCTGCTCTTGCAACGCGGCCTCCATCACCGCCTGCAAACGCTGATGACGCTCGCCGCCCAGACGGCGCTGGATATTCGACAGGCTTTCCAGCAAGCGCCGGGAAAACAGGGTGAAGCCGTGTTCGCCATTTTTGGCGGTGAATTCGGCACTCAACCCCACCACGTAGTCGCGCAAGATGCGTTCAACGCGGCTTTCCAGGCTGTCTTCAAGCCAGACCATCGGTGCGTCCTGCATGCGTTGATACAACGCCAGCGGCAAGGCGCAGCTGCCGACCGTACGGCTTTCGTCTTCCACCACAAACCGCTCGTGCCCCTTGGCACGCTTTTTCAGCAAGTCGATCGCCAGGCGGTTTTCGAAGTCGATATTCGACGGCTGCCCGGTCGCCCGCTTGCCGAAGCTTGAACCACGGTGGTTGGCATGGCCTTCAAGGTCCAGGCTGTTGTCGAGCTGCACCAGCACATCGGTTTTGCCGGTGCCGGTCATCCCGCCGAGCACCATCAGGTCGCACTGCGCCACGGCATCGTCAACGGTTTGAATCAGGAAGGTACGCAGCGCCTTGTAGCCGCCGGTGACTCGCGGGTAGTCGATCCCGGCTTCCTGCCTGAGCCACTGCTGGACAATTTGCGAGCGCATGCCGCCACGAAAGCAGTACAGGCAGCCGTCCGGATTGGCCCGGGCAAAGTCGGCCCAGGCCTGCAGCCGTTCGGCCTTGACCTGCCCCGACACCAGTTGATGCCCCAGGACCACAGCGGCCTGCTGACCCTGCTGCTTGTAGCAGGTGCCCACGCGCTCGCGCTCGTGGTCGGTCATCAACGGCAAGTTGACCACGCCGGGGAAGGCGCCCTTGTGAAATTCAATCGGCGCGCGGGTATCCATCATCGGCCGATCATTGAGGAACAGGTCGCGGAAGTCGGTTACGTCATGAGCCATCATGACACCTCAACCGCGTACGTCTGTCGCTCAACCAGCTGACCGATCGGCTCAAGGGCAAGGCCCTGTTCGCCGGCCATTTTCAGGAACGCTTCGTTGCCTTCAGGGGTGACCGCAACCAGCAGGCCGCCACTGGTTTGCGGGTCGCACAAGACGCGCTTGTGCAACTCTTGCAGCGGCGACAGTTTGCTCGCGTAGCTGTCGAAGTTGCGCAAGGTGCCGCCGGGCACGCAGCCCTGTTCCAGGTAGTACTCGACCGAGTCCAGACGCGGCACTTTGGCGTATTCGATACGGGCGGTCAGATGGCTGCCGTCGGCCATTTCCACCAAGTGCCCCAACAGACCAAAACCGGTGACGTCGGTCATCGCCTTGACGCCTTCCAGCCTGGCGAATTGGCTGCCGACCTTGTTCAGCGTGCACATCCAGTCTCGTGCCACACCGATGTCCTCAGTGCGCAACTTGCCCTTCTTCTCGGCAGTGGTGAGGATGCCGATCCCCAGCGGTTTGGTCAGGTACAGCAGGCAACCGGCGGTGGCCGTGTCATTGCGCTTCATGTGGCGCTTGTTGACCACGCCGGTTACGGCCAGACCGAAGATCGGCTCCGGGGTATCAATCGAGTGCCCGCCCGCCAGCGGAATACCGGCCTCGTCACACACCGCCCGGCCACCGCGAATCACTTCGCGGGCCACTTCTGGCGCCAGCAAATGCACCGGCCAGCCCAAAATCGCAATCGCCATCAGCGGATCACCGCCCATGGCGTAGATGTCACTGATGGCATTGGTGGCCGCAATGCGGCCGAAATCGTAAGGGTCATCGACGATGGGCATAAAGAAGTCGGTAGTCGAAACCACACCGCGTTCGTCATCCAGCGCGTAAACCGCCGCATCGTCACGTGACGCATTGCCGACCCACAGCTTGGGGTCGAGGTTTTGTGCGCCACTGCCGGCGAGGATCACTTCCAGTACCTGAGGCGAAATCTTGCACCCGCACCCCGCGCCGTGGCTGTACTGGGTCAGGCGGATCGGCTCGCTCATGGGGCACCTCTAGTCAATGTCAAAGCGCCAGATTCTAGCAGAGCCACTGTGCAGTCAGGCGTTTGCCTGCAGACCACAGGGCGCAAGACCTCTGTTGCAGCCCGCCCCCACCGGAAAACAGCGCGCCAAAGAGGATGACCGGCATGCTGGAAATCGACCCGCCAGTCACATATGTAGTGCCTTAAAATAATCACTACATATGTATTGACGACAGGATTTTCCCCCAGCATGATGCAGACGTCTTCCCCACCGGAAGCGCTGGAAAGGGTTGTTGCAAGCATGCTCGACGAGCTGTCGGGCTGTTCCGGGATAGGTACTGCCCACAAGGCAGAATTGATGAAGCAGACCTGGCTTGATCGTCCGCGTCAAAGACGACAGAGGCTGGCGAAACGTCCTCAAGAGGCTTGTGGTTGATGCGGCATGTCACCCTGGCATCCTGGTTCACGCTGCTCTCCTTCGCTTTACGCTCTTTATGTAGTGCTTTGCTTTACTACTACATATGACGAACTCAAGGCGGATCTGCTTTAGATGGACACTACGTAGCGCTGCAGGTGCAGTTGCGCGAATCAATTAGACAGATCAACGAGTGGTCAAGGAGTTAGCTATGAACCTGAATAATCAACCGACTGTTAATGAGCTGGCTCGACTGTTCGCCGCCCAGAAAGACACGCTGAACGACCACATCCTGTGGATCAATGACGCCGGTGATGTTCGCATCGATGCTGTGACATCGTGCAAGGAAGAAACCAGATTCGAGGAGGACCGCCCACACATGCGAGCCCACCTCAAAATGTACCGCCGTGGCCAAGGCTACGTGGGCAAGAAGGCCGCCGCCGATACGGACTACATGGCGCGCGTTCTGCAAACCTTGACCCTGACCTGGGAAAAGGCGCAAACCGCGCCGGCACTGGTCAAAGTTAACAGCTACAGCTGATAACCCCTGCCCCATAAAAAACCCCGGATAATCTCCGGGGTTTTTTATGGGCTATCAGGCCCCTGCTGTTTTAACGCAGGTTTCAGTGCCGCGCCCACCGCCCATGTAATCGGGCAGATAATACGACTTGTGCAATGTTGTGGTGTATTGGCCTTTGCTGTCCTGATCATGGGACACAACGGTAATTCCCACGCCGCGATCAGTGGCCGCCTCCTGGCTGTCATTGGCAAAGTACATCGCCAGCTGCTGCCCCTGAACGGCAGCAAACCCGGAATAGGTCGCTGTCGCCCCTTCCAGAGGAACCTCAAGTACAAACTTGTAGGCTCCGAAGCTCTGAGCGAAGTTGCTGACCTTCTCATCCAGCATGAAGGTCAGGTTCCCCTTGAAAGCCCCGTCATGACTGTCATAGCCCGTGCACTTGTAGCTACCCGCTATATGCAAAGGATCGGCAACCTCTGCCAGTACGCCTCCACTGCACGCCAGCAATGTGGCAAGGCATAGAGTTTTGCAAGTTTTTGCTGTGTACATTCCCGACATGTTTAACCCTCTAAACAGACCATTGGTGTTTGTTGTTTCAAGTCGCTTGTTCAAGCAGGTACTTGATGACAACGCCGGGAATCTACGCGTCAGAGGGTGATTGCACAGCAGGTACTACAAAACGGATTGTGCCAAAACTATTCCGTCCATAGAGCGCTGCGGGCATCACCCACGCTGAGTTACTTCTCACCTGTGAGCGTTATTACACACAGGACTCCAGCTCGGGCACCGCTTCAAACAAATCCGCCACCAGACCGTAATCGGCCACCTGGAAGATCGGTGCTTCTTCGTCCTTGTTGATCGCAACGATCACTTTGGAGTCTTTCATGCCGGCCAAATGCTGGATCGCACCGGAGATACCGACCGCGATGTACAGCTGTGGCGCAACGATTTTGCCGGTCTGGCCGACCTGCATGTCGTTGGCTACAAAACCTGCGTCCACCGCTGCACGGGAGGCGCCCACGCCTGCGCCCAACTTGTCGGCCAGGGAATAGAGGTATTTGAAGTTGTCGCCGTTCTGCATGCCACGACCGCCGGAAACGACGATTTTGGCTGCGGTCAGCTCAGGACGGTCGGACTTGGCCAACTCTTCG
>JBILYW010000213.1:0-6122 GCA_044377555.1 Pseudomonas sp. | reverse complement strand
CTCAAAGCCATGGCAGTACTGCGCCTGCCTGATGGTAGCGTGCCACCATTCGGTGGCACGGTGAAGAATGAAAAACAGCAGGAAACGGGCATCGTCAATGACGGCGGCAGTGTCTATCTAAGCGGCATTCGGCCCGGGGAGAAAATGATTGTCTCTTGGGGGGGAATGGAACGTTGCACTCTGGTAATGCCTGCCAGTTTACCGGCCGACGGGTTGGCCACTGCCCTGGATCTACCCTGCCAGAGGCTAATACCCGATAACGCTTCACCCGCATCCGCATCGCGGATCCGGCTTACTGATACAGAGATAAATCCCTCATGAACAAGAAATTCAGTTGTGTAATTTCGGCTTCTGCCTTTCTGGCTATGTGCTCGATCAACAATGCCAATGCAGCCATTGGCCTGGATCGAACGCGAGTCGTGTTTGATGGCAGCAAAGAGGCCGTCAGCATGAATATCACCAACAACAACACACAGCTGCCTTACTTGGCCCAGGGCTGGATAGAAGATGAGCAGGGCAACAAGATCACTTCCCCGCTGATCGTGCTCCCACCTGTCCAGCGCCTGGAGCCGGGTAAAAAAAGCCAGGTCAAAGTCCAGTCTTTGCCCGCAATCAATGGACTCCCTCAGGATCGAGAGACGGTGTATTACTTCAACCTGCGGGAAATTCCGCCCCGCAGTGACAAGGCCAACAGCCTGCAAATTGCCCTGCAGACCCGGATCAAATTGTTTTACCGCCCTGCCACGTTAGTTCAGGGCCGGCAGGAGCGGTCTGCCCCCTGGCAGCAAGAACTGACCCTCACCCGCGTGGGTGAACACTACCAGGTAAACAACCCCACCCCGTACTACGTCACGCTGGTCGATGCCCGTCGCAGTAAAGACGCGGAAACCGCCCCGGACTTCGAGCCCCTCATGCTGTCGCCAAAAGACTCGTTGATGCTGGGGGGGAGTGTTGCTGCGCTCGGCACCAAACCCAGACTGACCTATGTGAATGATTACGGCGGTCGCCCGACACTGGTTTTCAGTTGTGATGCCAACCTCTGCAAGGTGGACGTGGCTGCGTCCTCGGTCAATGAGTAGCGCGTTGCGGTCTTGCACGGTCACGGCCCTGAATTGCCTGTTACTGGCGTTTAGTACCCAGCAGGCTTGGGCCGGGGCGGTCGATGGCATGAGTGGAGTCCTGGATGTTTCGGGCTCATTGCACAACTCCCCCTGTGCCCTGGACATGACTTCGGCCTATCAGGATGTAGACCTGGGAAGTGTGTCTGGCAGTCAGTTGTTGCGCCCCGGCGATCAAGCACCGCCGGTTGCCTTTCAATTGCGCTTTGTCGATTGCCAGCGTGCTTCGGGCAGCATTCAGAGTGAGCGCACGGGCAACCTGGTGTGGAGTGCCTATCAGCCTGTGGTGTCGGTTGCCTTTGTGGCACCAGCCGATGCTGATAATCCACGGCTGGTCAAGGTGCAGGGTATTACCGGGATGGGCCTGCTCCTGACCGATGCTCTTGGGAGGGACGCAGGCCTGGGCAGTCGAGGTGAGCCTTTGTTCCTGCAACATGGCAGCGACACCCTGACCTGGCATGTGCGGCCGGTGCGCACTCCAGCAGCGCTGAGCAGTGGTGCCTTTCGGGCGGCCGTTGATTTCCGGCTTGTCTATGAATGAGGGTGGAACGATGAACATGTCAAAACATTGGCGAGCAGCAAGCGCCTTGGGCGGCCTGTTGTTGATCTGCTGTCAAGGTGCCTTTGGGGACGTCAGTGTGAAAATCAAGGGTGTTGTCCTTATGCCTCCACCTTGCGTCGTCAACGCAGGAGGCACGCTGAATGTACCTTTTGGAACCGGCCTTCTGACCACCCGGATCAACGGCGTCAATTACAGCAAATCAGTGCCTTACACCGTGACATGCGGGCCGCAGCCAACCAATTTCATGAGCCTGAAATTAACCGGAACCGGCGCCGGGTTTGACAGTTCGGCCTTGGGTACCAGCAAAAGCAATCTCGGCATCAGGCTTTTGGTGGGGGGAGTTGCCTGGCCCCTCAATACCACCGTGAATTTCACCTACCCCAACTTGCCTGATGTGAAGGCGGTGCTGGTTAAAAAAACCGGCAGCACCCTCGCGGGCGGGATATTTTCTGCCTCGGCTACATTAGTGGTTGCACTGCGATAAGAGGGAAATATTGATGAGACTCAAGCAACGATTTGCACTTTTTGCAGTGTGCACCCTTGGCTTTGGCGGTAACGCAATGGCCAACCTCACGTTCAGTGGCACCCTGGTAGAACCGCCGCCTTGCACCATAAACAGTGGTGCCACTATTGCTGTCGACTTTGGTGACATAAGTGTCAAAAGTGTCGATGGGGTCAAGCACCGCAAAGGGTTGAATTACACCATTACTTGCACTGCCAGCACTCTGCCGTGGGGGCTGAACTTGATGGTGACGGGCACGGCGACGAGTTTTGATTCGTCAGCGGTGCAGTCCAGTGTCCCTAATCTGGGCATCAAGGTACTGCGAAATAACTTGGCATTTGTGCTCAACACAAAGCATTCGATCAGCCTGTCAAGTCCACCGGTGCTGGAGGTGGTTCCGGTCAAGATGCCGGGCTCCACGCTGAGTGAAGGCGCTTTTACGGCCACAGCAGTACTGCTGGCTTTTTACGAGTGAGGAGGGCGCCCCATGCGAGCCGAGAGCATAAGCAAGTGCTGGCAGCCTGCAGTGATCGCTCTGCTGCTGGGTGCGTCCTTGATACGGCCAGATGATGGGGTGGCGGCGAGCAGCCTGAAGCTCAAGGGGGCGCTGGTTACGGCAGCCTGCAGTATCAAGGCTGGCGACGAGGCGCTAACCCTTGAGCTGGAACCTGTTTCTAACAACTACCTCTATCTCAATACCCGTACGCTCGGAAAGCCTTTCCGGATCCACCTTGAAGGCTGTGACACACGCATTGGTGACACGGTAACGACCACCTTCAGTGGTAACGAGAGCACCAAACTGCCGGGCCTGCTGGCGTTGAACGGCGCCGCTGACCAAGGGGTGGCGATCGGCATGGAAACACTCACGGACAAACCTTTGCCGTTGAATGTGGTCAGCGACAAGCAGGTATTAAGTAATGGCAACAATGTAATTGCTTTCAAGGCATTTATTAAAGCGGAGCCACAAGCCATTGCCAATAAATCAATAACGGCCGGAACGTTTACTGCTATTTCGACCTTTACATTGGACTACCCATAACACTGCGCCAGTTTGGCAGTGCTTGTTTATAGAAGAGATTGGTATGAAATATCTAACTGGGCTGATGTTATTGCTGCTGATTCAAATTGCCAGCGCAACAGAGTGCAGAGTGAATGGCGGTACCTGGGTCGATCCGGAGACGAAAGGGTTTAATGTTTATGTCAATGTTAAAGCGAACTTGAGCCTGAGAAAAATCGTGCTGGATGGTTACTCGATGGACTGTCGGCATGGAATGCCGGCGTATTTTCCTTGGTACTCCTCGCAAACTATAGTGACCTATCCCAATGCCGTCAGGCTGCTTGCGGAATACGATTATCTTGGTGGTGGCTTGAGTACGGGGGAGGGTGTTTATCATCCGATACCTGTGAGGCCCGGTATTGTCCTCTCGGTACAGAGCACGGAGCCTCAGGTGAGTGTGGTAGGTCGGCCCTATATAAACATTCCCACAACACCTGGAAAATACATTGATATCAAAGCAGGGAGGCAAATCGCTAGCCTTTATTTAAGCCTGCGCAGCTATTCGGCCGGTGCGCTTGTCAAGGAGTTCACTACGCTCGTCAATGTTTTTGCGGGCAACTCGCTCAACCTGAGCCCGTCAACGTGCACGATGAATAATAATAGGCCAGTTGATGTGGACTTCGGTTCGGTGGACCCCCTTGCGGTCGGGGGGGATATCCCTGCCGGTACACCCTACAGGCGAAGTGTCGCCCTGAATTATTCATGTCCTGATTTGGGTATTAACTCCCCCATAGATATCAAGCTGGTGGGGACTGCCTCTTCATTTAACTCAAGTGCCCTTGCCACCACTAACCCTGATCTTGCCGCTGGCATGCATCGTCTCAGCGCATTAGTCGCTCCGGGAGGTTCTTTCAGGACCAGCATAAGCAACAGCTCAGGCAGCGACACGGTGTTGTTTACGCTTTTTCGCAAACCCGGCAGCCTCCCTGCCGCCGGGCCTTTTACTGGGAGTGCCACCCTGGTGATGAGCGTGCCCTGAGCACAAAAAAACCAGGCTCGATACAGCCCTTGAGGTCTACGTGACCTCAATTGTGGGAGCGAACCTGCTCGCGAAGGCCTCAACAAGATTGCGATTATCCAGCAAACACACGCTAGCGAGCCGGCTCGCTCCCACAGAAGCCCCTGTCGTTTAAATCGAGAGGGGCTTTTTATTCTGTATGGCCATTGGCCAAAGTTGGAAGGGTTCTTGCACAGGCAGGCTCTACGGCGCATCTGGCGTCAAAAGTTTGCTAAAGGTTTGCCGCAATGTCATTGGATCGCTCTCAGTTAATCAACACCGCACGCAGCGGTCTGACCGGTTTGGGTCGGGGACAGTTGGGTGTGCCGCTGTTGCTGTTGGTGATGCTGGCAATGATGATGTTGCCCATTCCGGCCTTCCTGCTGGACGTGTTTTTCACCTTCAATATTGCGCTGTCGATTGTGGTGTTGCTGGTGTGCGTCTACGCCTTGCGGCCGCTGGACTTTGCGGTGTTCCCCACCATTTTGCTGGTCGCCACCCTGATGCGCCTGGCGCTCAACGTAGCTTCGACCCGGGTGGTGATGCTCCACGGCCAAGAGGGTCACGGTGCGGCCGGCAAGGTGATCCAGGCCTTCGGCGAGGTGGTGATCGGCGGCAACTACGTGGTCGGTATCGTGGTGTTCGCGATTTTGATGATCATCAACTTCGTGGTAGTGACCAAAGGTGCCGGGCGGATTTCCGAGGTGAGCGCACGTTTCACCCTCGATGCCATGCCCGGTAAACAAATGGCCATCGACGCGGACCTCAACGCCGGCCTGATCGACCAGAACCAGGCCAAGATGCGTCGCCAGGAAGTCGCCCAGGAAGCCGAGTTCTACGGCTCGATGGACGGTGCCAGCAAATTCGTGCGCGGTGACGCCATTGCCGGCCTGTTGATTCTGTTTATCAACCTGATCGGCGGCATGGCGGTGGGCATCTTCCAGCACGGCATGACGTTCGGCGAAGCCGGCAAGGTCTACGCCTTGCTGACCATCGGTGACGGTTTGGTGGCACAGTTGCCATCCCTGCTGCTGTCCACCGCTGCCGCGATCATGGTGACCCGTGCCTCGGGCTCCGAAGACATGGGCAAGCAGATCAATCGCCAGATGTTCGCCTCACCCAAGGCGCTGGCGGTAGCGGCGGGGTTGATGGCAGTAATGGGCATTGTGCCGGGCATGCCGCACTTCTCCTTCCTGAGCATGGCCGCAGTCGCCGGTGGCGTGGCCTACCTGATGTGGAAAAAACACAACGTGGTCAAGGTTCAGGCCCTGCAGGAGGTGCAGCGCCAACAGGAGCTGCTGCCGTCCCCGGCCCGCGCCCAGGAGACCAAGGAGCTGGGCTGGGATGACGTGACACCCATCGACATGATCGGGCTGGAGGTCGGCTACCGGCTGATCCCGCTGGTGGACCGCAACCAGGGTGGCCAATTGCTGGCGCGGATCAAGGGCGTGCGTAAAAAACTGTCCCAGGACCTGGGCTTTCTGATGCCTACCGTGCATATCCGCGACAACCTCGACCTGGCCCCCAGCGCCTATCGCCTGACCTTGATGGGGGTGATTCTGGCCGAGGCCGAGATCTACCCGGATCGCGAAATGGCGATCAACCCGGGGCAGGTGTTCGGCACGTTGAACGGCATCACCACCAAAGACCCGGCCTTTGGTCTGGAGGCGGTGTGGATTGAAGTCAGCCAGCGCAGCCAGGCGCAATCGCTGGGCTATACCGTGGTGGACGCCAGCACCGTGGTGGCGACCCACTTGAACCAGATTTTGTACAAGCACTCCCATGAGCTGATCGGCCATGAAGAAGTGCAGCAGTTGATGCAGTTGCTGGCCAAATCCTCACCCAAGCTGGCGGAAGAACTGGTGCCGGGGGTATTGAGCCTTTCG